>JAKSAU010000439.1 GCA_022361535.1 Desulfobacterales bacterium | reverse complement strand
GACCCATTCCTATGAACTGGGTGTGAAAGTATATGAAAAAAACAAATTGTCAGACCCTTTTGTCCTGGATAGTGTCAGGCTGCATCATGCAGCGGTTTATGATGATGAAGGCCGCACTTATCCACATGCTTCTCCTGAAGAGGTACCGGCCTATGTTAAAATTTGTAAGATGGCCGATATCTACGATGCCATGACATCTAAACGCTGCTACAAGGAAGCGTTTAATCCCATCAACGTAGTAAACGATCTGTATAAACAGTACGCAGATAAAAATAAAGAATTGCAGCTTGTCTTACATACGTTTGTCAGCGTCATCGGTATCTATCCACCCGGTAGTATTGTTTTTTTAGATAACGGTCAGATGGCCTATGTGATGAGTGCCAAAGGCCCGATTGTTATACCCTTTACCGACAGCCAGGGCGACTCTCTCAAAGTCATGGATGATCCGATTGAAGTATCAAAACAAAATCAAGTCAAGATCAACCACAGGCGTCCTTTAATCCGGCCCAAACAGATCTACGAAAGCCTTCCTCAAGATCTTAAAAATCTGATTTTCAGCTAAGCGCAGTTTATTCACAACTCAATCAATGTAATACGAAACCGCTGTACAAAACTTATGGCAAATAATGTATCACTGAAAAAGACCACTATCTGATATCGGTGTCCTGTTTTTGATGAAGTCTATAAGAGCGGCTTTCAAGAATACTTTTTTTATGCAGGTAAATTAATTATCGGCAATATCCTCAAAAGAAGGTATTGCTTGTTTGAGCACTTAGGTTCGTTAGTTCTAAGAAGGCGGCATCAGGCGGATTTTTGAAAAAAATTAGGCAGCCGCTTCTTAGAACTAACGAACCGGTATCTGTTATATGGGATACCCTTGTTCACCAAGGCCAATCGGAAATTTATTTTGAGACTTGCTATAGAATTTGTTGGCCATATTAAAACTGAATGAACAGTTGCATGATTAATCAAAAGTCTCAACAATCTTGATTGCTGTCTGGCGAGATCGATTTAACTTTAATTCAAGGACATCCGGCCGCGAGTAATGACCAACCGGATCAAAATTTTGCCTTTCTGCCCTGACTCGTTGATGGCTGATTTCAGCCGTAATTAATTTTTCTTTTTCAATACACGGCTCAACTACCCATTCTCCGTCCGGCCCGGCAATACAAGAGCCCCCATTGGCTAAAAAACCAGTGTTATTAGTGAGGATTTCATCAAGGTGTGGCGTTGTTTGGGGAAAATCTTCGGGTCTCATGAGTGCTGATGCAGAAATAATATAAGATCTGGCTTCTTTTGCTATAAACCGGGTAATGTCTGAGGTGTTATGTATCCCTCCCGGCCATATGGCCACATGAAGATCTTCTCCCTGTGCGTAAAGTGACGCCCTTGCCAACGGCATCCAGTTTTCCCAGCAGTTCAACCCACCAACAGTAAATGGTCCTAACTTGTGAACCTTTAATCCATACCCATCACCGGGTGACCATGTCAGTCTCTCCTCATAAGTCGGCATCAGTTTTCGGTGTACAGATTGGATTCCTTTTTCGGGATCAATATAAACCATTGTGCAATAAAGGCTGTGTCCTCCCCGATCTGCGGCCTTGTCAATGCAGCCAAGATAAACGGATACATTGTTTTTCGACGCAGCCTCGCATAAAGGGGCGAGGTCTCCTGCATCAATATCCACGGATTGATCAATATAATGGGCATGGAGATCCTTTTGGATCTTGGAGTTAAACTTTGCGCCATTGGTTCTTTCAATCCAGAAGGGATAACCGGGAAGTAGCGCTTCGCCGAAAGTCACTAACCGGCAGCCGTCACTCCCGGCCAATTCTGTATAACGGATGATTTTCTCAAGAGTTTGATTCCTGTCTAACCATATAGGAGCGATTTGGGCAATACCAACTTTTATGCAATCTTCTGTCATGTACTTGTGACCTTTCCCGTTATTTGAGATACAGAACTTAACGTTTTATTCATCATATGGAATTATTCTTTATGGTCAAGCGTTATTATATTAATCACCACTCAACATATGCCATATCTGACGACGGCGGTTGATCCTAAAAATGAATGACAAAAGCAGTGGTAGATGGTGCCGAATTCAAGCCGTCTTGATTTTTAGCCCTTGTTAATGGTAGATTCCGGCCCATGAAAAATCCAACACTTATATCCTTGCACGGTGGACACTCTGGCCAGTTTTGCTGCCATGCTCAGGACTCCCTGGAAGACATTATTCAGGCCTATATCGACAAAGGTTTCAAAACTGTGGGCATCAGTGAGCATATGCCGCCCACAGCAGATGATTTTCTATACCCGGATGAAATCAAAAAAGGCTTGACCGCATCTGATCTTGCCAACCGGTTTGCAGATTATTTCAAGGAATTGAACCGCCTAAAAGAAAAATATAAAAACACCATACGGATATACAGGGGATTTGAAACAGAAACCATAACCGGCTACATTGACTTTACAAGGGCCCTGATCCAAAAATTTAAGCCGGATTATATCGTGGGGTCAGTCCACCACGTGAATGATATTTGCTTTGACTATTCCCAAGAAGCGTATGACGGTATTGCTAAAGACATGGGATCTGTAGAAGCCATGTACCTGGCTTATTTTGATGCCCAATTTGAAATGATCCAGGCATTAAATCCTTTTGTGGTAGGCCATTTTGATTTGATCCGCATTTTTGATCCCGACTTTGAAGTGCGCCTTGATCAACCTGAAATCAAAGATAAAATCCAGCGCAACTTAGAACTGATAAAAGACTTGGGTCTGGTCCTTGACTATAATCAGAGGCCGCGGTCAAGGGGAGAAAAGACGCCTTATCTGTCCCCGTTCATTCTGAAGCAGGCAAAATCAATGGGGATACCTGTGGTACCCGGAGACGACTCTCACAGCAAAATTCAGGCAGGCCAGTTCATCCCCGAAGCAGTCCAGACCCTTACTGAACTCGGATTTTCCACCTCCTGGCCAGAACCCCGCTGCGTGACATATTCTTAAAATCCGTATGTGGGAAAACAATATTTAAGGAACCAGATGAAAGCGATCGTACAACGGGCAAAAAAAGCCCATGTCACAGTAGATAACACCATAATCTCAAGCATTGGGAATGGCATATTGGTTCTTCTTGGTGTGGCCCACGGAGACGTGGAAAAAGATGCAGATTACCTGGTGGACAAAATCATCAATCTAAGAATCTTTGAAGATGACACCGGGAAAATGAACCGATCCCTCATAGACGTTAAAGGCGAGCTTATGGTGGTTTCCCAGTTTACTTTGATGGGAGACTGCCGCAAAGGAAGGCGGCCTTCTTTTACGAACGCAGCACCGCCCGACACTGCCCGCAAACTATATGAATACTTTGCCGCAAGGGCCGCCTCTTTAGGTGTTCCCGTAAAAACCGGACAATTCCAGGCCAATATGGATGTTTCATTGATTAACCAGGGTCCGGTTACCCTTATTTTGGAATCTGTTTCCAATTGATCTGCCATGTCAGACCCGCTGCGGCATAAAAGACCCCCCAAAAGCACTTTTGCCAGCCTTTGGGCAAGGAGCCCGGCCTTGGCAGCCATTTTCATTTTGCCCCTGGCAGGGGCTGCAGCTTCGGGAAAACCCATTGCGCATTTCCTGGAATTCCCGCCTAAAACTGTCCCAATGGCGCATGCACCTTTTTCACTGATTGCCTTTTGTTTGATCCTGGTATTTATCCTGGTAACCTGTCTACCCCTTGTAATAGCAGCTTTAAAATACACCCCTGCCACTCCAAAAAGGCCTGTACATTTTTTTCCCTGGTGGGGATATATATCTCTTGCCTGGGTGGGAACGTTCTGGTGTCTTGCCTGGACACGGCTTGATTGGTTTGCACCGTTTCAGCCCCATACTTTTTTTCCCTTATGGCTGGGTGTTATCATATTGATCAATGCCGCATGCTTCAGGCAGAAAGGTTCCTGTCCGCT
>JAKSAU010000338.1 GCA_022361535.1 Desulfobacterales bacterium | reverse complement strand
CGGGTAGATGTAGTCGTTGAAGTAGAAGTTGATGAGACCGATCAGGCCGCCCGCGTCGGTCGTCCCGGAAGCGGGGGCCTTGTAGTAGGTTCCGCTGCCGTGGCGCCGTTCGACGACGCCGTCCTCCTCCAACCCCCCGATGGCCTGGCGCACGGTGGTCCGGCTGACCGACAGCTCCTCCATCAACTCGAATTCGGTGGGGAGCTTCTGGCCGTCCTGGTACCGCTGCTCATCGAATCGCCGCAGCAGCGCGTTCTTGACGGTGACGTATTTCGGTTCTCGCCGTGGTGCCAAAGGACGGAATCTCCCTTCCGGTACGAATCTGATACAAGATCATGGAGCAATAGAGATGAATCGTCAATAAAATCCAGTACAAATTCCCGAAAATACCTTTACAGCACAAATATAGTGCTTTAAAGTAGCGGTTGTTATGTCATTCTGTGACATCTTTAGGAATGACTTCAAGGACAAATTTAAGGAGGTCCCCATGAAGAAGGGAATCACGAGGACGATGATCGTCCTGGCGGTCCTTCTCGCCGCTTTCGCCATGATCGGCTGCGGCGGCAAGGAAGACGAGGCGGCGATGGCCGAGCCCATGAAGGAAATGGCTCGGGAAGACTACACCGGCAAGCTGGTCATCTGGACGTTCACCGACGAGCTGAAGGACATGGGCGTCTACTTCGACGCCGCCTACCCCAACCTCGAAACCGAATACGTCATCATCCCCAACCAGGACCAGGTGTACCTGAACAAGGTGAACACCACCCTCCGGTCCGGTGCCGAGGTTCCCGACGCCTTCACCGGTGAAGCGGCGTTCTACAAGCAGTTCATCAAGGCCGGTTACTGGGAACCCCTGGGCGCATACGGTGCCGAGGACCTGGTTCAGGGCCTGGTGGACTACGTCCCCAACTCCACCCGGGACGAGAACGGCGAAGTCACCGCCCTCTCCTGGCAGGCCACCCCCGGCGCCCTCTTCTACCGCCGCGGCATCGCCGAAGCCGTCCTGGGCACCGACGATCCCGCCGAAGTCTCCAAGTGGACCAGCGACATCAACAAGTTCTACGAGCTGGGCGAGATGGTGAAGGACGAGTTCGGCGGCGAGAAATTCCTCCTGGCCGGCTATGACGACATGAGCCAGTTCGTCTACAACATGCGCACCGAGCCCTACGTCGTCGACGACGTCTTCACCCTTCCCGACGCCCTGGTCGACTTCATGAAGATCTCCAAGGACATGCGGGACAACGGCATCGAGCTGGGCACCACCACCTGGCAGCCGCCCTGGTTCTCCTCCATGGCCGACGGTTCGGTGATGTGCTACATCCTCCCCACCTGGGGCCTCCATTACGTCATGAAGCCCAACGCCGAGCCCGAAGCCAACGAAGGCAACGCCGACTGGACCGGCGACTGGGGCCTGGCCGTCCCGCCGGCGTCCTACAGCTGGGGCGGCACCTGGATCGGCATCAACCGGAACTCCCAGAACAAGGACCTGGCCTGGCAGGCGGTTAAGTTCTTCGGGTCCGATCCCGAATTCCTGGAGACCTGGGCTGTCGAGAAGGGGGACTTCGTCTCCAACCTCGACGTGATCAACAAGATCAAGGACGACTTCTCCGAAGGATTCCTGGGCGGGCAGAACCACTACCAGTACTTCTATGAAGAAGCTCAGAAGATCGACGTCTCCTACATCGGTCCCTGGGACTTCCAGATCCAGAACGCCTGGGGCGACCAGATTGAAGTCTACGTCGCCGGCGACAAGGACCTGGACGCCGCCATCGAGGATTTCTACGCCGCGGTCGAGGACATCCTCCCGGACGTGCAGATCAACAGGTAATACCGTTCGAATCCCGCGGGCGCCTTCGGGCGCCCGCGCTTCGGTCGTCCCTTCGACGCCGAGAGCCATTACACTTCATCATGGAACCGCCCTCGGATCGAACGGATCGCCCCGACCACAAGGAGATCGTCATGTCCCGCCGGAACACCGCCCGGGGAGCCGCGACGCCGCGAACGCCCCGATTGAAGCTGAGCCGGGATACGAAGGGATACTTCTTCATCCTTCCGTATTTCCTGGTGTTGCTCGCCCTGCAGCTCTATCCCATCGTCTACACCATGGGGCTGAGCTTCACCAAGCCCTTGAACATGTTCGAGAACGAGTTCGTGGGCCTGGGGAATTATCAGCGCCTGCTCTCGAATCCGATTTTCTATAAATCGGTCTTCAACACGTTTTGGATCTGGCTGTGGAACTACATCCCCCAGATCGTCTTCGCCGTCCTGTTGGGGGTGAT
>JAKSAU010000072.1 GCA_022361535.1 Desulfobacterales bacterium | reverse complement strand
CATCACGGGGTGCGTTTTATATGTTTGCTCTAGCTTACAAATATGATCAACAAGTTGTTGTAACCCGTCATGGCAGCGCACCACGCCAGCATGTTTGCTCATCATTGCGCGTAATTCAGCAAGATCCTGATCAAAAATCTTTTTGGTGATCTGGCTCTTATGTGAGGCGTTTGAGAGCGGAGCGTGCGCGTGGGGTTTGTCTGATCAAGAAATAACGCTTTCATTGTAATGAATATCAATTTAGAATTTTTTATATAAGGCATAAATTTTCACTTGTTTTATTAGAAAGTGGAACTGTTTTCAAAAATCAAGATTATTGAAGATTTACTTTACTTCTACCGAGTGTACAAAAATTAAATTCGTTATTAATTTAGATTAAAACAGTTTATTTTAATCTAAAAACCAGTCTGAAATAATAATAAATAAAACAAGACATACCAAAAGAAAAAAAACAACCTTTTCCAAAAACTGAATTGAGGTCTCGTCAGTTTTGCGTTTGTTTTGTTTATTGGTCTCAACAATTTGAGCAGAGTTTAAAAATAATTTTAGGACCACAAAAGCAATAAAAAGAGATAGACCGAAGTAGGTTATAAAAATATTCATGAATGATTCGATATTTTATTTTGAACTTAAACATTTTCATGATACCCGAAAATGAGCTTAATTGGAGATTATCTAACATACTCTGTCTAATAAAGCCCAAGTTCTTACTTAATTAATAAACCAATTAATCATAGTTAAATGATTAATATTTTTTTTTAGTCTGGTCATTGTTTTTATTCTTTAAATAACGGGCCTGAAGATTCATTCTTACTATGAAATCGCCGTTAGTTCTCTTGGGTACGACGTTTAATAAATTTAAGTATAACTTTTCAATGTCCTTTTCCACGGTGCTTAATTCAGTTGCTTTTTTATCAAAAATCGAAAGATAGTTTTTCATATCATCAATATCTTTGTTTGAAGATAAAGGACCGTGGCCCGGAATAATATTTTTAACATTCATATCCCGGATGGTATTGAGTGTTTTCTCCCAGCCTGCAAAATCCCCCTCACCAAGGTAAGGGTGAAAGTCAGTAAAAAGAATATCACCGGTAAAAAGGACGTCTTGTTCAGGAACATGGACTATGATTGACCCGGCAGAGTGTGATGCAACACCACTGTGGATCAGTTTTACGGTGATGCCGCCTAAATCTATGGTCATTTCCCGGTTAAACGTTATACTCGGTGATACAGTGCGGGTGCCTTCCCAAAAATCTTCAGGCAATCCAAACATGGTGGGGTCTTTAAGTATTTCATCTCCGGAAGCGGCTATTGCATCACGGCACTTTGCATGGCTGATAATAACCGCTCCCTTATCAGCAAAATAGCTGTTTCCAAGCGAGTGATCCAGATGATAGTGGGTGTTTACGACATATTTGACGGGCTTGGTTGTGATTTTTTTAACTTGGACAGCAAGGCTTTCAACTTCTTTAAAAGAGGTTAAGGTATCAATCACAAGCACTGCATCTTGCCCTACCACTACTCCTGCATTTGCGCCAAATGCGTTGCCAGGTGATCCGGGCGCAATATCAATATACGAATAAACAGAGTCAGCAATTTTTTGTAGCTCTGGTTTGGTTTGGGCCATCAAAGTTTGATATTGGAAGAGCGTAATTAGCAAAATAGTTAAACCAATAGATCTGAGTTTCATCATATTTCTCCTTATTCTTTTGACGTTTGTTTGGCCTTGTCTTTTTGAATGAACGGTTTAGTTATAAAAATAGCATTGAATATTCAGCCATAAGCTCTGAAAACTTAATGAGTTAGTGTTCTGCAAAATAAACACTTTGAAAAGCGGACGACTCGATTATAAAAGATAACCTGAATTTAAGCTACGAGATTTAAAATGGTCATCTAATTGGTTTTTTTAACAAGGAATTATAGATACGGTTTCTTTAACTGGTCAACAATAAAAAAGAATAATTAATTGTAAATGAATTCGATCAAACCTATTGGTAATAAAATGTTAATCCTGTGTGTCAGATCATACAAATCAGATATGAATCCGGGTACCGGTAGAGAGCACACTTATTGGACAGCTTAGGCTCTTTTTAAGAAAAGCTGCTGCATCAGGGCCGGTACAGTGACCAGTATAAAACCGGGTGTGTGTAAACCGGTTCAATTCCTTAACTATTTCAGCCAGTCGGGTTTCAGATTCTGTCTTTTTGGTTAGAGGATTGAAAAGGTGAAACCCTCCGATGACATAGTCTATGTGATCAAGGCCGGTGCGTTCCAAAACAGTATTGACCATATTACTTATGCCGGAATGGGCGCAACCTGTGAAAAGAACAGACGTCTCACCTTCCCAAACTAACAGTGCCAGTTCGTGAGAGAATTCATCTTGTATCAAGTCATTGTCTGAGGTTTGCCGAAATAGATTTTTATTACCGTCTGGGAGAAATCCTTGCTTGGAAAAATTGGTAAAGATGGTCAGGGTGTCGGACAGTTTAGTATCACTTTCAATAGGGCGACATCTGCCTTGATCAATTGCTTTGTAGTCCAGGCCTATAAATTTGGGGGATGATCCTGGATGCTGAGCATAGAACTGACCGTTCAAGGCGTCTTGTGTCATTATGGTTGTGGCGGTTCTATTGATTTTTTGAAACCAGGGAAGTCCTCCGCCATGGTCATAGTGACCATGAGAGATGACACCAAAATCTGTTTTTGAAAGATCAACTCCCAGGTGCTTGGCATTGTCCAGGAAAGTGTTGTCCGGTCCCATATCAAAAAGTATGCTATGTGCTTTTGTTTGTAT
>JAKSAU010000933.1 GCA_022361535.1 Desulfobacterales bacterium | reverse complement strand
ATTCTGTTTGGCCAGTTTAGCCCAGGCATCCCTGAGTGTAACTGTTCGGTTGAACACAGGCATCTCCTTGGTACTGTCTTTGCCGTCCAGGCAGAAATAACCTAAGCGTTCAAACTGAAAAACTTTTTCCGGCTCTGCGGCAGCAAGGCTTTTTTCCAGCTTGGCGTGCTCCAGGATTTCCAGGGAACCAGGGTTCAAATTATCTACGAAATCCTGGCCGTCCTGTTCCGGATTTTCATCTTTGAAAAGCCTGTCATAAAGGCGGACTTCCGCATCCAAACAGTCATTTGCATTGACCCAGTGGATGGTACCTTTGACCTTTCTGCCGTCAGGTGCGTTTCCGCCGCGGGTTTCAGGGTCATAGGTACAGATCAATTCCACAACCTCACCGGCATCATTTTTAATCACTTCTTTGCAGGTCACCAAGTAAGCTGCTCTCAAACGCACCTCCCGGCCTGGTCCAAGGCGGAAGAATTTCTTTGGGGGATCTTCCATGAAGTCATCCTGCTCCACATAGATCTCCCGTGAAAAGGTGACCTCACGTTTTCCAAGCTCAGGTTTCTGGGGATGGTTCATGGCTTCAAGGGTTTCGGTTTTACCTTCGGGATAGTTTTCAATGGTGACCTTAAGAGGACGAATAACGCCCATCACCCTAAGGGCGTTTTCATTAAGGTCGTCGCGCAGACAGGATTCAAGCAAGCCCATGTCAATGCGGCTTTCTTTTTTTGATACTCCGATCACGTTGCAGAAATTTCGGATGGAAGCCGGTGTATATCCCCTGCGGCGCATTCCTTCCAAAGTAGGGAGCCTTGGATCATCCCAGCCTGAGACCTTTTCTTCGGTGATGAGGCGCTGTAGTTTCCGCTTGCTCAAAACTGTGAAATTGATGTTCATCCGGGCAAATTCAATTTGCTGCGGATGGCAGGGAACGGAAACATTGTCCAGGAACCAGTCGTACAAGGGGCGGTGATCTTCGAATTCCAGGCTGCAAAGAGAATGTGTAATTCCTTCCAAGGCATCTGAGATACCATGGGTAAAATCGTACATGGGGTAGATGCACCATTTGTCACCGGTCCGCGGATGCGTTGCATTTTTTACCCGGTAAATAATTGGATCCCGTAAGTTAATGTTGGGAGATGCCATGTCAATTTTAGCACGCAGGGTATGCTCTCCTTCACCGAACTCACCGTTTTTCATCCGGGTGAACAGATCCAGGTTTTCTTCAACACTCCGGTCCCTGTACGGGGAGTTCTTACCCGGCTCTGTCAACGTGCCCCGATACTCGCGGATTTCTTCTGGTTTAAGGCTGCATACATAGGCCAGGCCCTTTTCAATCAGCTCAATGGCAAACTCATAAAGGCGGTCAAAATAGTCAGAGGCAAAAAACGGGGTGTTATAGTCAAACCCCAGCCACTTGACCGTATCCTGTATGGAATCAATATAAATCTGTTTTTCTTTGGCCGGATTGGAGTCGTCAAACCGCAAATTGCAGGTACCGTTGAACTGACCGGCCATGTTGAAATTCAGGCAAATGGATTTGGCGTGACCGATGTGCAGGTACCCGTTGGGCTCCGGTGGAAAACGCGTGGCCACACGACCGCTGTTTTTATTATTTGCTAAATCATCTTTTATAATGGACTCAATAAAATGTCCTTTTTTAATATCTTCTTCCATTTGTCCCTCTTTTTGGGTGTTATGATATTGTGTAAAGTTATATGAATCAAAATTAATATCATATTCACCCCCATGATTAAAGGGGCAGGGCGATCTGCAAACTAAAAAAGAGTTCTTGACAACATTGGGATACAATTTAAAACATTTTTACCATTGGTGGAGATTTGGACGCTATGTTACCTTAGACCATCCGAAAAGAAGAAAAGTGTTATGCCTGAACAAGTTAGGAAAAACCATGGACACAGAAGAGACAAAACGGATTTTACTGGTGGAGGACGATCTTCGCTTGGCATCCCTCGTCAGTGAGTACTTGAGAAAACAGTCATATGACATTGATGTTGAGCATCAGGGAGATAAGGCGGTTCAGCGGATTATCTCCGAGATGCCTGATCTTGTCATCCTGGATTTAATGCTTCCCGGCAAGGATGGATTTACCATCTGCCGGGAAGTGCGGTCCGGTTACAGCGGCCCGATTCTTATTCTAACCGCCCGTGAAGATGATATGGACCAGGTTGTGGGGTTGGAACTGGGTGCAGATGATTATGTAAAAAAACCAGTGGAACCAAGGGTGCTTCTTGCCAGGATCAGGGCGTTGTTCCGCAGAGCCCAACCAACTGAAGGACCAGGCCAGTCCAATGAATTGGTTTTTGGCGGACTTTGCCTGTCATCATCTTCAAGAAACGTCACCCTTGACGGACAAATTATGGATTTGTCCACAAGCGAATTTGACCTTTTGTGGCTTTTAGCCTCTAAGGCTGGCGAGGTTCTGGACAGGGATCAGCTGTACCAGGAAGTAAAAGGTATTGAATATGACGGCATAGACAGATCCATTGATGTAGCCATCTCAAGGTTGAGAAAAAAGCTAAACGATAATCCGGATCACCCTTACCGTATCAAAACAGTCTGGGGTGCCGGTTACCTGTTTGTGGCGGATGCCTGGGGAAACGCTTAAACATCCATGAAACGTATTTTTATCACCATCTATATTCTTCTTTTGGGCACCTTGTTCACCATTCCTTTCGGGCTTGGTCCCATTATTGGTGAGTTGTTTGAAGATGAAGTACGTCTGGCAGAAAGGGAGTTTTCCCGGGGCACCTTCTGGATGATTGCCCAGCGTTTGGAAGGTCTTGATCCGGATGCAGCAAAACAGGAACTTACTTCTCTCCAGCCTAAGTTCGGTTATCCGTTGAACCTTAGACCTTTGGCAGAAATGGATATTGATGACGATGAGATGGCGGATTTTCTAAACGGCCTCATTGTTGCAGCAGATCCGGATGATGCATTAGTGATGCGGTTGGGTCAGTCTGACTATGCCATATCCATGGGTGGTCCATGGCCTGATAAAGATCTCAATACCAAAGCGACTATTCTTTTTCTTTTACTGTTTGTTATTTGTTTGACTGTACCGGCATTGGCCTGGACCTTCTTTTTGAACCGGGATATCCGAAAAATAGAAAAATCTACAGATCAATTTGCAGCCGGCCGTCATGATGCCCGGGTGAAAGTCTCCAGGATATCTTCCATGACCGGAATTTCAGATGCCTTTAATGCCATGGCCGAAAAAACCCAGAAATTGATTGCCTCTCAAAAAGATCTTGCCAACTCTGTGTCCCATGAAATTCGAACACCTTTGGCCAGGATAAAGTTCAGCTTAGAGATGGCAGGTGCTGATTTGGAAACAAATACTGGCGGAAAAACTGATGCTACTGGCGGGGACACGGATTATCTGGATGAAATCGGCAAAGATGTGGAGGAAATAGAGTCTCTTGTAGATGAGATGCTCACCTATGCCCGGTTTGAACGGGAGCCTGAGCACTCCGGAAGGCTGTCCAACCATGAAATGGTCTCCTGGCTGGAAAATCTTGTCCAAAAGGAGCAGAAAACAGCACCTGGAAAAGATATATTTTATCTTCCGGCAACCGATCATTTCATTGCACGGTTTGAGCCTGTTTATTTAGGGTGGGCTGTTCGCAACCTTTTAAGGAACGGAGTTAAACACAGCCGTACCAAGGTGGTACTGACCTTTTCACCAACAGAAGACTCGGCATTGATTCATGTGGATGATGACGGTTTTGGTATTCCTGACCGCGACAGGGAGAAAATTTTTCAGCCCTTTTTCCGGCTGGACAAAAGCCGTTCCAGAGCCTCTGGTGGATATGGCCTTGGATTGGCCATTGCAAAAAGAATAATTACCTGGCACAAAGGCAGTATTGAGGTGGCGAATGCACCTTCAGGCGGAGCAAGATTTACCTTGATGCTCCCTATCAATACCACTCAGCAATCAGGCTAACGGCCTTTTCAAAAAAGTCGCCTGGTGGCTGTTACGGTATTCGACCAAGACTCTACAGGAAAGCAGGAAATGATCTCATTAAATACCGTTTTTCAGAAACCAACAAAAAAAGAGCTGCCTATAGCGCTGAGTGCAAAAGAGGCATCTGGGATAAAAACGTTTCATCAGTCCATAGACAACTATGCTCCCACCCCCCTTCATTCGTTGCCGGTACTTGCAGAAAAAATGGGACTTGGCGGCCTTTATATCAAAGATGAATCTTTTAGATTCGGGCTTAATGCGTTTAAGTCCCTTGGTGCAACCTGGGCTTTGGCCCGTATCCTGTGCCAACACCTGGATAAAGATATTGATACTGTTGATTTTTCCTTTTTCAAGCAAAAAATCGTTCTGGATAAGATCGGTACCATGACATTTGCCACGGCCACTGACGGCAACCACGGCAGGGGATTGGCCTGGGCTGCAAAACAGTTTGGATGCCGGGCTAAGGTATTTATGCCGGCCGGAACCGTTCCCATACGGGTAAAAAATATCGAGGTGCTTAACGCTGATGTTACGGTAACTAAAACCAATTATGACAATACGGTCCGAATGGCTGCTCAAGCAGCTGAAGATAATGACTGGGTAATAGTTCAGGATACAAGTTGGAAAGGGTATGAGACCATCCCGTTATGGGTATTGCAGGGATATACCACCATGGCAGGAGAAGTGCTGGACCAGATAAAGAAAAATTCGCTTGCGATGCCTACCCATCTTTTTCTCCAGGCTGGCGTCGGCTCCATGCCTGCAGCAATACTGGGATATTATGCCAATGTATTAAAGGAAAAATGCCCGGCTACCTATATACTGGAGCCGAACCGGGCTGACTGCATGTATCAGTCTGCATTAAGAGGTGACGGTAATCCCGTGGCCGTAACAGGGGCATTGGACACCATGATGGCAGGACTTGCCTGCGGGGAACCCAACCCCTTTGCCTGGGAAATTCTGCGGGATTTTTCTTCCGGGTTTATTTCCTGTTCCGACGAGATTGCAGCCATAGGAATGAGGTGTCTGGCTCATCCCCTTGGCAACGATCCGGCAATTGTGTCAGGCGAGTCTGCAGCTGTTGGGCCGGGATTGGCTGACGTATTGTCAATGGACAGTAAATGGGCTGATACACGTAAAAAGATGGGCCTTGATAAAGATGCAATTCTCCTTTGCTTCTCAACAGAAGGAGATACTGATCCGGAAAATTATCAACGCATAACAGGTAAAAAGGTTTTATAGATTGAGCCCCGCAAACCAGAGTCTATACCAATTCTCAAAATAAATTTCCGATTGGCCCTGGTGAACAAGGGTATCCCATATAACAACAACCGGCTCGTTAGTTCTAAGAAGCGGCTGCCGAATTTTTTTCAAAAATCCGCCTGATGCCGTCTTCTTAGAACTAACGAGCCTAAATGCCCAAACGGCAATACCGTCACTTGAGGTTGCTACCGATAATTAACCTACCCGCACTATAAACGAACACATTTTGATAACCGTCATAGAACAAACCAACGATCAAAAAAGAGATTGGCTTTCAGATTCGATCAAGGATAATAGCTGCAAGGAAAGCCAGCATGGATAGGTTCATCACTAAAAAGCAGCCGGTGTAGCGACTCGTTAATTTAAGTCTGTAGGCCTTTACATCAGCTGTTTTACGTGATGATTTTTTTAAAAAAAAGGTATGATCAAACAAAAGGCTGGCCAGTGCCATAGGAAGTGCTATTATCACCCCTGAAATCAGGTATGCAATCCATGCTTCAACAATCCAGCCATGCACCAGAAACAACCCCATAGCCAAGCTGAACAAAAGCGTCCAGATAAGGATCTGGAAATGCCTTTCAAGCGGTGACCAGCGTCCAAGAAATCTGTTGGACT
>JAKSAU010000275.1 GCA_022361535.1 Desulfobacterales bacterium | reverse complement strand
TGTGGGAGGATCCGTATCTGTGATTCGCCAATTTGAGCCGGGGCAGGTCATGAATATCGTTGAGAAGGACTGTCTGAATTTAATATTTGGCCTGCCTATCATGTACCGGGCCATGGTCGGTCACCCAAAAGTCCAAGATCATAACTGGGATGAACTCAAGTCCTGTATCTTTGCTATGGCCCCAATGGATCAGGCTACTTTAGAAGCCGGTATCAAGGTTTTCAATGCAGAATTCATGCTTGGAACCGGTCAGACTGAGTGCTTTCCGCCGACAAACATGTTCCATGCCAGCCAATATTTAGAGAAACAGGGTAATTATTGGGGAAAATCCAACCTGGCTCTGGATACAGCAGTCATGGATGATCAGGGCAATCTTCTTGGGCCGGGTGAAGTCGGTGAAATCGTCTGGCGGGGCGCTGTGGTTATGGATGGGTATTATAAAGATGATGAGGCTACAGCAGAGAGCAGGGCTTTTGGCTGGCATCATTCAGGTGACCTGGGATCCTTTGATCATGACGGGCAGTTATTGTTCGTGGACAGGAAAAAAGATATGATCAAAACCGGCGGGGAAAATGTGGCTTCCATCAAGGTGGAACGGGCCATCCTGGAAGATTTCCGGGTAGAACAGGCCGCAGTAGTGGGGTTACCGGACGAGCGGTGGACAGAGGCGGTTACCGCTTTTGTGGTACCCAAACCAGATAACAATCTGACGTCTGAAGATGTAATTGCCCATTGCAAAGAACATTTAGGAAAGTTTGAAGTGCCCAAACAGGTAGTTATAACGGATAGTCTGCCTTTGACATCCACAGGAAAGGTCAGGAAAAACATATTGCGAGAAAAAGGAATCTAAAAATGATTGATACGGCGTTGACCCGAAAACTTGGCATCAAGTACCCCCTGATCGGTGGGGCCATGATGTCTATTACCACACCTGAATTTGTATCTGCAATTTCCAATGCCGGGGGGATCGGGATCCTGGCATCCACCATTTACAAAACCCCTGAAGAGTTTGAAGCAGCAATTGACTTGTGCTTTGAACTGACAAACAAACCCTTTGCCGTTAACTTAAGTCTTTTTCCGGCCATCCAGGCTGTAGATAATAACCTCTACCTGGATATCATGGCAGAAAAAGGTGTGAAGATCGTTGAAACGTCTGGTCACTCTGCACCTGTGGAACTGAGCAAACGGTTTAAAGACACCGGCATGACCTGGATTCATAAATGCGTGGGGCCCAGGTATGCAAGAAAGGTAGAAGGTTTAGGTGCGGATTTGGTCACGGTAGTCGGGTATGAAAACGGCGGGGCAACCGGTAATTTTGATATTGGTACCATGGTTCTCATCCCTGTAGTTCGGGATGCGGTTGACATCCCGGTGATAGGAGGCGGGGGGGTCTCTGACGGGCGAGGCGTATCAGCAGCACTTTGCCTTGGAGCCTGCGGGGTGATTATGGGCACAAGGCTTTTGGCCACTAAAGAATGCCCCATCCATGACAATATAAAGCAGGTGCTGCTAAGCACCACAGAGATTGATACACGCCTTGTCATGCGGTCCATCAATGCCACCCATAGGGTGCTTGCCAATCCGGCGGCTGAACGGTGCCTGGAACTTGAAGCTGAAGGGGCTGATTTTAATCAGATTCTTGAAGTGGTTTCAGGTCTTAAAGCCAAATCCATGTATGATGGCGGGGATATCAAAGAAGGGATTATAGCGTGTGGCCAGGGAATCGGGCTGACCCATGATATCCCAAGCGTTAAGGAATTGTTTGACAGGATAATGGCCCAAGCAGCCCAGACGTTAACCGGTTTGAACAGCACGCTGATAAACTAAAACTTAAACGCGGTTATGCCATATGAAAACTGAGGGTTATTCATGGCAAAACACGTCAACAATTCTAAATAAAAGACATATCGGGAGGGGACACTTTTCTCTAAATGCGTCCCTTTCCATATGTATAGGCAATTCCATTTGGGGTTAACCTGCGTTCCAAACTGTATTTATTCTTTTCTCAATGCGATGATATTCATGTTCTGAAGCAATTGCCCGGGTTAACAGCTTTCTGTACCGTTTTCCAGGAAGGGAAGAAATAATCCACCCCCACAGCCGTTGAAGGCTTGGTGTGAAATCAATCGCCCCAGGAAGTTTTCCTGATATAACATTTGCAACCGTTGCCTTTGCCTCCACCTTGGGCAGTGAAGACACTTTTCCAAGAACCCGATCAACCTGCTTTACAATCGCACGGATATCCTTCTTTTTCTCATGACTGATTTTACCGTTTGCTTTCCAGTCTTCCATAACTTCTCGCAGCCATTGGCGATAATCAACCACCTCACTTGATCTGCGAAGCTTGACTACTTCATTAAGAATTGCTTTGGGGGTATCCGATTTACTCAATAGGTATGGAAAAAAGGTCGGAAACCATGGTAAATCCTCGCAAGAGGTGTTTGCTCTTTTTTTAAGATCATTGAAAAGATGTTCTTCCAGTTCAAAGTCGGCAGACTCCGCTTTCAGCGATACAGCTAAAAAAAGGCGAGAGCGTTTTGGCTGCAGTAGATGTTCACTTTCCATCATTTGTGCATATCCGCTAAAAATAAGACCACCCAATAAGAAGGCCGCAAGGTTTCTTTCATTTTCTGAGTGGAGCTCGTTTTGTAAAACACCAAGGTCAGGATTCCACTGATACTCTGCTGATAAAAGTTCTTTTATGATTTGATAAGCTATGTTTTCCGAGATCTTATGCGGGCCTTCATAAACCTTTTTCAATTCGGATAGAGCAGCATCTTTTACCTTATGATATGGGTCGTATTCGACATCTATATCGAACATGACGTCATCGTAGTCGTTTATCCTTGTCAATATGCGTTGGTCAAAGTTCAAATTTGCATCAAATGTATCACCATAATTGAACACAGGTAGTTGTTCATTTAAGATTAGAGCATCAAAAAAGCTACCGATGGAGTCGATATTATTGTTTAGCAAGTCCTTTGTCTTATCTTGCTCAAGAGCATCGCTGGCCCCTTTCAGGAATAATTCACCACAACGGAAAACCATAGGGTCAACAACCGTATGAAGGTCTAATTTATTTAATTTCTCCCAGTCAGATGTTTTTGTTATTGTTATTTTCATTTTGGCCTCCACTCAGTTTTCTTATAAATATTTCCCAAATACACTTGGATATAAATAACCATGCGAGTGACCACTGAGAATGAAGATTTTGCTGGTGAGTTGAGTTCGAAATAATTGGAATGATAATACTTTTGGAGCAAAATAAGCAACAGCAAAGTTTATGAGTTACTGTTGCTCTAACTTTTAAAAAGTCATGAAATTTGTTTGTTGTATTAGGTTACATCACATCAAGGTATTAAAACCTTGATTACAGATAGAATAACTGTCTGCAGAAAATCGATCACCGGATCCAGAACCCCAAAATAAAGTAAACCAATAACAATAAAAAAACCAAACCGTTCAAGGCGCATTAAAATTGCCTGGACGCCTGCCGGTGAGAACCCTAAAAGGATTTTCGAGCCGTCCAAGGGGGGGATTGGAATCAGGTTAAATGCGGCCAGAATAATGTTGATTTTTGCAAACACCAGGAGCACAAGAGCAGGTAAACTCGATTGAGGTAAATTAAACAGGCTGTATACAAATAGGGCTAAAAACGCCAGAATCATATTCATGATGATGCCGGCAGAAGATACCAGGATCATTCCTTTGCGGTAATCCCTGATGTAGCTGAAATTTACAGGCACTGGTTTTGCCCAGCCAAACCCCACAAGAAAAAGCATCAGGGTTCCTAAGGGATCCAGGTGCCTGAGCGGATTTAAACTCAAGCGGCCTCGCTGCTTGGCTGTGGGATCCCCCATTTTATAAGCCACGTAACCATGGGCCAACTCATGAAAAATAATGGCATACAACAACGGTACTGCAATTAGTATAAATGCAAACGGATTGTTCAGCAGCAGACTAAGAAGACCCATCTGGTATTTCCTCTATTTATATTTATTTGTCCTTCAGTAAATTATAAGAAAAACGAATCTAAATTCAATGCGAATAGTGTATTTTTCAGCTTAATAATGAACACAAGCGCGTTTTAAAAAACTTCTGGGCAGGACCATTAGGTTTAATAAATAGTGCCTGGCCTAAGGCAATTTGGATGAAGATTGCTGTCTGATAGTACTGCATCATCAGTGCACACTGTGCTGATATTTTTTTAGTGCTTTGAGTGTTTCATCTGTCATTAATGGATTAGGTATCTGTATGAGGCGTCTTTTATCTAAGTTTGCTCTGGTTAGCATATTGATTATAGCCGGATGATCATAGAAAAACGTATTAAAACTCCCGTCAGTGTATGCTTTTGTGAAGCCAGTTTCAATGGCCTGAACAAGAACCTGATCGTGTTTTCCGCAGAAAAAGAACAGTGCATAAGGGTATGCCAAGCAGATTTGCTTTTCAATGGCCAGGTTTTTCAATGTATCCCGGTTTCGATCTACCTCAAAGAACGCCTCATTTATACCTCGTGAAAAATAATCAATCCGGTTACCGGTGTCTATCATTCTGAAAATATTGTCATAGGCTGTGACATGCTGTCTCAAACCGGCGCTCTCCAAAATCTCAATATCAGGCCATCCGATTCCTTGGGCCCCATTCATTTTCTGCAGGTCTTGGAGGGTTGAGACTCGGTTGAACTGCTCCTGATGATTCTTATGTATGATAAAAATCCTGTGGCCCAGCAGGCCGCGATAAATGGGAAATCTAACAGGGAGAAACTCTTCTTCATACACTGATGAACTCCCCATTATAGCTATATTTATAGCACTGCCGGGTTTGGATAGGTTGTGTATGATCCTGACAGGATTCATGGGGGTGTCACAAGTTTTAATTGTATAGTTAACCCCGGATTTATTCATCACAAAATCAAGGAGGTCAAGTGGGAAAGCCAGGCGGATTTCGTCTTTTGAAAAAGAGGGGATTCGGATTTCAAGAGCCTGTGCCGTATTAGACATAAGCACCCCAATAAAAATCAAAATTATAAAGTACTTCTTTTCCATCATTCCTCGTTGTTTTAATTCGTGCATAAACATCACATATAAATCCATTAAGGTTTTCTGTATCATGGTTACGACTTATGGGACAGGCTAATAATACTTTTTATACAAATCCCCGTTTACGATTTCTTTCTCCAAGATAGGCGCTTTTCCTATTTTTTTGCAAAAAAACTTATGGCCGGAAAGCCAGCCATTCTTTCCGGAGAGTTCACACATATAGCAGTTTTCAAAATAACTTTTCCGATTGGCGCTGGTAAACAGGGGCAAGCCATATACAAAATCGGCCCGTTTATTCTAAGAAGCGGCTGCCGAATTTTTTGTAAAAAATCCGCCTGATGCCGTCTTCTTAGAACAAACGAGCCTAAGTGCTCAAACGGCAATATCTTCATTCGAGGATGCTACCGATAATTAATCTACCTGCATTATAAATGA
>JAKSAU010000186.1 GCA_022361535.1 Desulfobacterales bacterium | reverse complement strand
ATACTGATCATCCAGATTAAGTCTATTGGCAATAAAGGATGCATATTCACCAATACGGATAATATGGTCGCCCGTATCTTCATCTTTGAATTCCGAGGCCAGGACCAGCCGGTGAATAGAATCTACATACGCCTGTTTGAGTTCCTGATGGGAGTTTTGGGTTGCCTCTTTGAGCTGGCGTTCTCTTAAAACCCTTCGGATGCGAAGGATGATCTCCTGAATGGAAAAAGGTTTTTCTACAAAGTCGCTGGCACCGATGTTAATTATTTCATCGTATTGATACCCTTTGGCCTGGCCGGTCATGACGATGACGTCAGCAGAGAATTGCTGGACCACCCGGGATGCAAGCTCAATCCCGTCCATCTGAGGCATATTAATATCTGTAATTACCACATCAACAGGGGTCTGTTTCATGATATCCAGTGCAGATTCTCCGCTGGAGGCGACCGAGCATTTGTGTCCGGCAACATTCATCGCTCGTTCAAACATATCCAAAATAGAAAGATCATCGTCCACGATGAGTATATGGTGCTTGGGAGGTTGGGTTTCACTATTCCGTATGGATGAAAAATCAACCTTTCCCGTTCGTTGTTCTATGGATGGGGTTTCCATGAATCCTCTGTTTGATGCAAAAAAACGTTGATTCAAAAAACGAGATCGTCGAAGCAATTTTATTAAATTAAGATACTTAAAAGTATAGTCTGGTATAGACTGCTGTCAAGCAAAATATAGATCAGAATTCACCCGCCATAGATACGTGGTGTGTATCAATCTTGGCTTGACAGATCAACAGGGGATATGCGTATTTATGAAGATCAATGCTTCCAATCAAAGAGTTATATGGAGAAGGATCAGTATGACCAGATATTTTTGGTCTGTTTTCTTTATGATAGGCCTCTTAAGTGCTACTGCCTGGGGGAATGATCTTAAGGATGTCCAAACCAGGGGGGTGCTGCGTCACCTTGGGATTCCCTATGCCAATTTTGTCACCGGCAGCGGAGATGGGTTGGACATGGAGATCATCCGGCGTTTTGCAAAATCCCTTGGTGTAGCATACCAATTTGTCCCTACCACCTGGACCGATTCGATCGGGGATTTGACCGGTAGGAAAACTGACGATAAAACAAGTGTTCCTATAAAGGGCGACATTTTGGCCAGTGGTATCACCATACTTGACTGGCGTAAAAATCATATGCGCTTTTCAATACCGGTTTTTCCCTCACAGGTCTGGCTTGTAGCCCGTGCTGATGCTGACGTCTCACCAATTGTTCCAGGAAATAGCCTTGAGCAGGATATTAAACAGGTTATGGGGCTAATTGAAGATAAAGAGGTGCTGGGTCTGGCCCAGACCTGCCTTGACCCAGCCTTATACGGATTAGATAAAACAGGGGCTCGGTTAAGGTATTTTAAGGGGCGTCTCAACGAGATTGCTCCTGCGTTGGTTAACAATGACGCCAGCCTAGCCCTGCTTGATGTCCCTGATGCACTTCTTGCACTTGAAAAGTGGCCCGGCCAACTAAAAATTATTGGCCCGGTTTCAGGCCCGCAGAAAATGGCTGCAGCATTCAGGCGAAGCAGTCCTGAGTTGACTCTCGCTTTTAATCGTTTTTTTATAGAACTCTGGGAAAGTGGTGTTTACCAGTCCTTGGTTGAAATCTACTACCCGGTGTTTCCCGGGTATTTTCCTGAGTTTTTCTCCAAAGATCCCGGAACAAGTTCAGGGGAGAATGAATGAGAGCGACCGACACCATCCGGCTGCTTGAGGTCAAAAACCTTGCTGCATTGATTTTTTGCTGCGGGCTGGCATTATTCATTGGATTTATGCTCACAGGTCAGTTTATTTCGCATCAGGAAATAGAACAAAAACGGGTGGATGATTTACAACAGAACCTGGAAAAGCGGTCCACGGCAGTGGATTATTTTTTTTCAGAACGGTTTTCCGACCTGGAAAATTTAAGTGAATCCCGCGAACTGAACGCTTATTTTGAGAATATGGCCCTTGGCATGTCCATGAAATATGGGCTAAAGTCGAGCCTTTTTCTGGCGGCGAAAAAGTTTTATTCCCTGTTGGTATTTAAAACGGTTGGACAAGAGCCTATTTACAAACGAGTGGTTTTTATATCTGCCCAGGGGGAAATACTCATAGACACCACCCAGGGTGCCCAAAATTCCCTGCCTGATTTTTGCACCCATCTGACAGGTATTGGAGAAAAATCACGAGAAGTCCTTGGAGACGGTCTTGATATAGCCGTGTCTTTGCCGTTTTATTTTAAGAAAGAGTATACAGGCCAGCTTGTTTCCTTTTTGAGTTTTGAAACGGTTGAGCAACACCTGGTCAGGCAGGCAAGTGAAACAGGCGGCGTATATTTTATGACACCAGGAAGTGGGACCTTAAGATTACCTGAATATATATCTTTGGATTTGCCCGGAAACGGGGAGATTGATCCCCAATGGTTTGAGAACGGTGAAATTCGGGTCTTCAAAGGAAGTTGGAACAAAGGTAAAACAACAAGGGTTATTGCCCTGGGGGCAAAGATTCCAAATACACCGTTTTCTATCATCAGTTTGACACGAACCGATACCATGTCGGGAAAAGCGATTTTTGCTATAATGACAGCCTTTGTTCTCTTTCTGGGTGTTGGGATCTTTTTTATCTGGCGAAGCGCCACCCAAAAACTGATCATCGGGGTCAGGCTGGCAGAAATACGCGACAGCGAACAGCGTCTAAGGGAGGTGGTTGAGCACCTTCCCATACCCATTGGCGAATATGGATTAGATCTCAAAATTCGGTACGCCAACAAAGAAGCAATGTCCTTTTTCGGCTATGACCAGGATGATATCGATGCCGGAGTCCGGGTATTGGACCTGGTTGATGAAGATGACCGTGGAAGAGCGTACAAACAAATCAAAATACTACAAAAAGAAGAGAATCCTGGGCCCATAGAAATCAGTGCACGGCGAAAGGATGGCAGAAGAGTATGGGGTAAGGCCATTCCAAGATTGATATATGAAAACGGTGTCTGTGTCGGGGTGAGAACCTGTTTTATCGACATGACCCAGCGTTTGAAATCTGAAAAGGAGACGATACTGGCTGCGGAGCAGGAAAAGTTTGTTTTGGTTGGTCAGGTGGCAGGGAAAATGGCCCATGACTTTAATAACATTCTTGGGGCAATCATGGGGAACGCAGAACTCACCCTTTTGGACTGCGAAGATCCTGAAATCAGGGAAACTCTTGAAATTGTACTTGAACAGTCCAAGCGGGGCAAAATTTTAACACAGAACCTTGTCGCCTTTGCCAAAGATCAGGAAATCAAAGAAGAGTATTTCAATATCAATGAAAAAATGGATTTGGTGGTTAACCTTCTGAAAAAAGAACTCAAAGATATCACAGTGATTAAGAAGTATGAACCAGATCCTCCTGAACTGCTGGCTGATCCGGGAATGATTGAGCATGCACTGGTTAACCTGGTTCAAAATTCCGTCCATGCCATGGGGAAAACAAAGAATCCAGTGCTCGGCCTTACCACCCGGTCACACAACAATACACTGAGTATCACAATTCAGGATAATGGCTGCGGGATCCCGGAAGCATATGCCAAAGAGGTATATTCACCGTCATTTAGCCTTAAGGGCAGCCGGGATGTGGTCCGTGCATATGCGGACGAAGTAAAGGGAACCGGGTACGGCTTGTCCAATGTGAAAAAATATGTTGATAAACACAAAGGGACTATTGAATTTGTCAGCGAGGTGGACAAGGGCAGCCGGTTTACCATTACCCTGCCTATAAAAGCCAAAGCCCTGTTTCCGGAAGAGAAGAAGGACATGCTTGAAAAACCGCTGATCCAAGGTAAACGTATCCTTGTGGTGGAAGATGAAGATGCCATTGCAATGGTCCTTGTTAAGATTTTGACCAGTGATCCGCTTTTTCACCAGGTTGAAGTTGCCAGGGACGGCAATTCAGCTATTGAAGTTCTGGATAAAGAGGAATTCGATCTGGTCAGCTTGGACTATATACTGCCCGGAAAGATTAATGGCCTTGATATTTACAATCATATCAGGGAGGCGAAAAAAGAGTTGCCCGTCCTTTTCATATCTGGGAATATACGCTTTTTAGAATCAATGGAGGCCCTCAAAGCGTCCGATCCCTTTATGGATCACTTGTCCAAACCTTTTGAGAACTTGGACTATGCAGAAAAAGTCAATGACTGGCTTCAACACCACTAAAAATATGTGACGGAAAAGATATGCTCGACTCACTTTTACCAATGGATTTGACCCCTGAAACTGAAGTAAACAATAGAATTTCAACGCTTAAAGTCCAAATGGCTCAAGCTGGAATAGACGGGGTCTTCTTAACCCACAGACCGGATTATTATTATTTCAGCGGCACTGCCCAGGATGCCTGGCTTTATGTAGCGCTTGACCATGAACCCCTTTTATTCGTGAAACGCTATCTGCCAAGGGCTGTTACAGAGAGTCCTTTGACCAACATTGTTCCGGTCCGTTCGGTAACTGAAATCCCACAGATTATCAAGGACAGCCACGGTAAGTTTGGAAAAAAATTGGCCATTGCTTTTGATCTTGTGCCGGTAAAGGATTTCAAGTTTTATCAGTCCTTGTTTTTTGGAACAGAATTCCTTGATGCAACCCCTTTGGTTTCTGCCTGCAGGGCCGTAAAGTCAGAATATGAAATCAGTAAAATGGAGGAGGTTGCGGGTATCTCCAATCAGGTGTTTGAGTTTATCTCCACCCATCTAACACCAGGAGTCCGGGAAACGGATTTTGCCGGTCAAATTGAGGCGTATGCACGTACATTAGGGCACTCCGGACGCATTCAGATGCGCCACTACAGGTCAGAAGGGTTTTCTTTTCATATGATGAGCGGTGAAACAGGAGGGCTGCCCGGAGCACTTGATTCTCCGGTATGCGGTTCAGGCGTATGCACAGCCTATCCGTTTGGCGCAGGACCCAAAAAGATCCGGGAAAACGAACCTGTTCTCGTAGATTTTGCTACCATGGCCGGGGGATACCACATAGATGAGTCACGAATGTTTGTGGTTGGTAAAATGGACAGTTTAGCCGAAGAGACCAGCCAGGCATCCATTGAGATATTAAGCCGGATCAAAGAGGCGATGACACCCGGGACACCCATTAAAAATATATACCAGTCTGCTGTGACCCTGGCTGGTAAAATGGGTCACTCAGATCAGTTTCTTGGTTTACCAAAAGCCAAGTCCAAATTTATAGGGCATGGTGTCGGTGTGGAGCTTGTGGAGTATCCCATACTATCAAAAGACGGGATAGGAGAACTGACGCCCGGTATGGTCTTTGCGGTGGAGCCCAAATTCATTTTTAAAGATAAATTTGCCACAGGAGTTGAAAGTGTCGTCCAGGTGACAGAAAAGGGAAGCCGTTTTTTAAGTCAAACGCCTAATACCGTATTCAGATTATAATAGTTACATTCGGCTATTGGTGCTTTCCCCATCCGAGTTTTCTTCGGTGTGTGTGCATTTTCCCCGTAAACCACTTTGGACAACAAACAAGATGATAAAAGGAATGGTTCCGGAAAGCAGATGATTTCCCCTAAAGTAGAAAGACAGTATAATGGCAGCTAAAGTCACCCCAAGCAGATAAAGTGAATAGATTCTAATCTGTTTTAAATTTCTGTAAGGAGGGAGGGTCCCGATAAAACCGGCCGGGCTTAAAGCCAATGAAAATACTCCTGTAACAAGAACCCAGATCAGCATTCCAGAAGCCTGTAATTGGCCATACAATTGATTCAACCAGAATTGGCCCGTAATAAATGCAAGTCCCCCTGTAATCAGATATAGGTTAACCCCTAAAAAAATACGGTTGAGCAAATGTTTTTTAAATGACAAAAAAATGATAATTGCAATGGCCAATAACCCGCTGAGCAAAAAAGGACCTTTCCAGGCCGTAGGTACACTTGGATCGATTTGTCTGATATAAGATAGAAATATGGTAAGGGGCACAGCTTCAAGAAGATAGAACATCTGATATATTCCTTCATAAGCCAAAGTTAAGAATTGACTATGGGTATCAGAAAACAAGAATGGTTTCAATGCGGATTAAAAAACACAGGAAAAGACAGATGAACAATAAAATGAAGGTCCATGTTCTGGGATCCGGCACCTGTGTACCAAGACTGGATCGGTTTCCCTGCTCGGCATTGGTTCGGTACAAGGCGCGTGTGATTCTTTTGGATGCAGGCCCCGGGATCTTAGGGCAGGTGATGAGGCTGGGTGTAAATCCCGATGACATCGATGCGATCTGTTTAAGCCATTTTCATCTGGATCATTGTGCGGACTTAGCCCCCATACTCTTTGCTGCAAAATACCCGCAAATGGATCGCCAAAAGCCACTCAAGCTGATTGGTGGCCCAGGACTCAAGTCTTGGTTCGACAAACTGGATGCAGCATTTAACCATACTATTGAAATGCCACAGGGCTTGTTTGAATGCATTGAATTGGCCGGTACAGGTCAGATGGACCTTGTCGGATTAACATTGTGTTATACTCCGATGACTCACAAGCCGGAAAGTATGGCATACCGGTTCGATGAGGCCTCAGGCTTTTCATTGGTTTACTCAGGCGATACGGATGTGCCGAATCTATTGCCTGACCTTGCAAAAAAAGCCGATATTCTGATCTGTGAATCAGCCATGCCGGACGGGCAAAAGGTTCCCGGCCATTTGACACCATCTTTGGCAGGAGAGATCGCCCAAAATGCCGGAGTAAAGCAACTGGTCCTGACCCACTTGTATCCGCAGTGCGATGCCGTGGATGTGGTCGCCCAGGCAAGGAAAACGTTTGACGGCAGGATTATTGCGGCAGAGGATCTAATGGCCCTTTAAAAAAAAAGAGCCGGATTTACTAAATCCGGCCCTCATCTTTTTAAATAGAAAAATGAAATAAAGTTTATTTTATGCTTTGTTCAGGACTTCCTGGGTCTCAACCGCAATCTGGCGTTCTTCGTCCGTTGGTACGACCCAAACCTGAACCCGGCTTTCCGGGGTATGGATGGTGTGGGGTTCCGGGTTCCTGACATCATTGACCGCTTTATCAATCTCAACGCCTAAGAAATCCAGTCCTTCAAGGGCCTTTGCTCTCACGATTTCGTCATTTTCCCCTACACCGGCAGTAAATACCAGCGCATCAACACGCCCCAGAACCGCTGCATAGGCACCGATATATTTTTTGATCTGGTAGGCAAACATGTCCACAGCCAGGGCTGCGTTTTTGTCGCCCTTGGCTGCCTGGTCATGAATATCTCTTAAATCATTGTACCCGCAGATACCTTTGAGTCCGCTTTTTTTGTTGAGCACCTCATCCATTTCCGTTTGGGTCAGACCGGTATTGGTCATAAGATACCCGAACAAAGCCGGGTCCAAATCACCGCAGCGTGTACCCATCATAACGCCTGCAAGCGGAGTCATCCCCATGGACGTATCCTTGCATTTCCCTTTTTCAACAGCAGAGATGGAGCAGCCGTTACCAAGATGCAACGTGATCAGGTTGACCTCTTCAGGGGCTTTACCCATGAGCCGGGCCGCTTCATTTGCCACATATTTATGGGAGGTGCCATGAAATCCGTATTTTCTGACCCTGTGCTCGGTATAGTATTCATAAGGCAGGGCATACAGATAGGCTTTTTCCGGGATGGTCTGGTGAAAATTGGTATCAAATACAGCGATCTGGGGTTTGCCCGGGAAAAGTTCTTCTGCCACACTGATACCGATAAGGTTGGGTGGGTTATGAAGCGGGGCCAAGGGATTGTTTTCCTCAATGGCTTTTTTTACTTCTTCGGTGATCAAGGTGGCTGATTTAAATGATTCACCTCCCTGGACCACCCTGTGTCCAACCGCATCAATTTCCTGGGTGATCAAGTTGGCCACCATGTGCATGGCAGCCTGATGATCCGGGATGGGTTGTTTTATTTTTTGTTTTTGAGCATCCCCGTTTTCATATGTTTTATGGGTTAAGATACCTTCTGATTCGCCGATGCGCTCAACCACCCCGCCGGTGAGTACCTTGACGTCATCCATATTAAACAGTTGATACTTAAGGGACGAAGACCCTGTATTAATGATCAAAATATTCATGAATTTTCCTAAATGCTTGTTTGGGTTTTTATCCCAATTCGGGTGTTGTCCTAATTTTGGGAATTACGTTGTGCCGGACAGAATCCGGTGGCTTAATCTTCTCCGTTTTCCGACATGGCGTAAAATTGTTTGATAAATGATTCCTGAACCTCGTAAGACCAGTGGACATCTTTGAGCACTTGGGCGGCCTGCGTCGGCTCGCCTTGTTTGAGGTAGGCAATATACTGGTCATGCTCGTCGCAATTTCTCAATTCCCACTCCGGAATATAGCTTTGTCCCTGAAAATCATAGAGCCTGTGCTTGATAGGGAAGATAAACTTTTCCAAAAGGGGGTTGTCGGACAGGTTGTTTACCACATCATGGAAGGCCAGGTTGGTTTTAAACAGATTGGAGAAATTGTCGTTTTTGATATCTTTTCTCATCTGGTCATTAAGGCGTTCCAGGCGGGAGATATGGGACGCTTTGATCTTTTCAAAGCAGTCCAGAACAATGGCAGCTTCAATGATGCCAATACTGTCATAGGCGTGTTTGACATCTTCAAGGGACAAGGCATTTACCATCACCCCTCGCCGGGGCAAAATAGTTACAAAACCTTCAAGTTCCAGGTGAATCAGTGCATCCCTCAGTGGAGTTTTACTGATACCCAGTTGCTCTGCAATCCTATTCAGGTTTATGGTTGAGCCGGGAACCAATCCCCCTGTGATCATCTCGTTTCTGAGGTATTCATATACCTGTTCACGTAATGATAAAACGTTCAACCGAGGTTTCATTGTTTGATGCTGCCCTTTTATTATCATGCCAAATGCTCTTTTTTATATATGAATTCTGGGATTCCGTCAACGATGAGGCGCTTGTCTTTACGTAAAGAATCAGCCTTGCATTGAATATGATTGATATCTGATATCTAATATATCAGATATCAATTTTCGGTCAAGGAATTTGTTCCAGGTATTGAATTTTGGCCTGTAACAGCGCTATAGTCGGGTATTTTATATCAATCCGTGAGAAAGGCCGGCCATGATTATATTGAATACACTGTTCCCCTTGTTTGCACTCCTGGCCTTAGGATGTATCCTCAAGCAACGTGGCCTAACCTCGGAAATGTTTTTAAAAACAGCCGATAAACTGGTCTATTATATTTTTTTTCCGGTAATGCTGTTCTGGAAAGTGGGAAGCTCAACCGTAGGCGGGGCGTCCAGTATCGGACTATGCCTGGCAGGTTTTCTGGCTGTCTTTACAGTCTTTTTGCTCAGTTTGTTTTACATTGCCAAGGGCGGTGTTCCAGGATCCGGGGCCGGATCTTTTTCACAAGCCTCTTACAGGTTCAATACCTATATTGGTATGGCCATTGTGGTTGCAGTCTTAGGGGAGGAAGGGGTAAGGCATTTTGGTATACTCATTGGATTTCTTATCCCTTCCATCAATGTGATGGCCGTTTCCGTATTGATTTGGTATTCAGACCAGACTTTGTCCGTGAATGAACGTATCCGCTTCTTTGTCCGGGCGCTTTTGTCTAACCCCTTGATATTAGGATGTGCAGGCGGAATACTGGTGTCCAGGGCCGGTTTAATTTTTCCCGATTTTCTCAACAACACCTTTGCCCTTATTTCATCGGTTACCCTTCCTTTAGCCCTGATTTCCATCGGTGGAACGTTAAGCTTTTCCGGAATTGCCCGGCACGGTCGACAGGCCTTGAACGCATCCCTTTTTAAATTGGTAGCGCTGCCTTTTACAGGATTTATTTTGCTCAAAGTGTTCGGGGTGTCAGGGGTGGCGTTTAAAACTGGGATGATCTTTTTTTGCCTGCCGACCTCAACGGCACTTTATGTTTTATCAGCCCAATTGAACTCCGACCTGGAACTGGCTTCCACAGCCATCATGGTATCAACCCTGCTTTCTTTTGTCTCGTTGTCTGTAGCGTTGGTTTTGTAGAGAAATATGAATGGTACCCGTTGTATACTCGTTAAATCAGTATACAACGGGTATGAAAAGCTATTCCAGAAGTGACTTGCAGTTTAAGGTTTCCAAAGTCGTGTTTTTCATAAACTCGGCAACCTCTTGAACGATCTCGGGATCATCAACAGAGTTTTTAAGGATGCCAAACCCTTCTGACAATGCCAGAATTTTAGCGGCAGCCTTTTTCTTGTCTTCCACCTTGGCCAAACCGGTTTCTTCCCAGCCCAGGATTTCTTCAACACCAAATTCAATGAACCTTAGCATCATGGCCTTGATTTTTTCCCTGATCTGTTCGTCCCTGAATCCCATAGCGTAACAGGACCAGAACACTGCATCCCGCTGCGGCCGGGTACCGCTTGTGTCAAACAGGATATCCAGAAGGCTTTCCAGGCGTTCTTTGGGGGTGGTAAGGGATTCCAGTTCATTTATATAATGGTTCATGGAGGAGTCATAGAGAAAGTCCACCATCTCCATGATCAATCCTTCCTTGCTTTTAAAATAATGAATGAGCAGTCCGGAATTTACGCCCATCCGTTTGGCAATTTTGCCAATGGTCATACCTTTAAAGCCTTCTTCTTCAACAACTTTGTAGGTATGCCTTAAAATTTCAGGTTTCCTGATATGTGATATACTTTTTCGACCCATCTAATACCTTTTACCTTGGTTGATTGTCTGTGCGCTAATTAATCAATCAATATATGGGGCAGGAAAATTTTTGTCAATTTTTTTGTTTAATTACCTGATCACCGTTTATTTTTCTCTGTTAACGGACTGAATAGGGCTTCCCGGCCTTAACAGCAACTGCTGGCCCGGACCGAAACACCGTTTTCTTACGATGTACAGTACAATGGTTACTGTCAGGGCGGTTGAAGCGACTAACATAAACATGACCACGATCTGATAGCGGATAGCCAGCATGGGGTCTTCGCCTGACAGGATCTGACCGGTCATCATACCGGGTATAAATACCAGACCCACCCCGGCCAGTGAGTTTATAGAGGGTATCATTCCAGCCTTTAGCGCTTTTCTGAAAATATCCCGGGAGGCTTCAATTGATGTGGCCCCAAGACACAGCATCATTTCAACTTCGTCACGTTGGGTTTTAAGGTCGCTGAAAAGGCGATCCAAAGATAATCCAAGTGCTGTCATTGAATTGCCGACCACCATCCCTGCCAAAGGGATAAAATACTGGGGGTGCCAGAACGGTTTTGCTCCTACGATCAGACCGGTTACTATGGCAGAGATGAGCGCATACACCATGAGCATGGTTAAAAACGCGGGCATTACAAAAGGGATAGTTGTTTCAGCCACATTACCCCGGATAATGCGAACCGCAAATATAACCATAATGGTAAAAAGCAGCAAAACGATCCAAACCGATGCCACATTAAAGATATATTTGAGTACATACCCCATGGCAAGAAGTTGAACCACACATCGCACCGAACCGATCAGTAAATCTTTGCCAAGCCCCAGCCGTCCCCAAAGTGAAATGCCTCCTGCTGCAATTACAAAAAGTGCGGTAATTGAAAGTTCCAGAAAGCTGATTTCCAAAGCACCCTGTGTCATTGGCATTGAAGCACCTCACCGTCTTTGATTGTGATTTTAAAAACAGGAACATTATCAGGCTCAAACCCATCGTGTGTAACCATGACAACAGTTTTTCCAACCAGGCAGGCTTCAATTGCCATTTGTTCAACCATTTTTTTGCTGTCTTTATCCAGTGAGGATGTGGGTTCATCCAACAATAAGACATTAGGATCACAGACCAGAGTACGCAAAAAACTGAGTCGCTGGCGCTGCCCTCCCGATAAGGCAGCACCAGAGTCATCAAGCTTGACATTGCTTAGGTGTACCTGAGCCAGCATCGCCTCTAAGTGGTCATCAGAGGGCCTTTGTTTTTCTTGATTGATTCGGAATTCAAAAGGCGATAACAGTGTCTGGCGAACGGATAGATCCTGGATTACAGGTGTCTGTTGCAGGTAAGCTACCTGTTGCCTGAGCTCTGGGGGATTAAGCTCAGTAAGACATTTACCCTGAAACCGAATCATGCCTGATTCAATTTCTTCAAGACGGTTCATCAACCGCAGCAAAGTGGATTTCCCGGAACCGGACGGTCCCTGGATAAGCGTAAAACTTCCAAAAGGGAATGAAAAGCTTTGCCGGTCCAGAACAGGTGCTTTGCCCGGCCAGGAAAAGGTGACATTTTCAAATTCAAAACATGGTGTATGGTCTTTCACGCCGTCCTCTTTGAGTGGATGAATTTTCACTTTCAGGTGTGCTAACGTATCATATCACCGACAGGGTGTGCAGTTATTTTTAGGTCACAAGTTCCATAGACCTGGAACAAGTGTGAGCGCATTATAGCATGCACTGAGGATATGTTGTCCCGGAAAAAGGCATCAGGCGGTTTTTTTGAACAAAATTTAGTGCGAAGCGTAAAACCTCAGGTCTGAATCTGTTTTTCTTAAAGAGGCACTGAAAAAAATCGCCAGCCTGTTCCGGGACGACATATCCGGTGTTTAAACGAGAAGAGGCCAGGCAGGAGCAAATAAGATAAAAAAAACGTGTACCGGAAAATGATTTCCGGTACACGATTATAAGTGGTTAGGGTTTTATTTATGCAATATCCCTGCGGTCGGACATATCCACAAGAACTCTTTCCCTGGCCTTGTCAATACCCAGTTCAGCCCTCTTTTTATCAATATGGGCGATCATCATCCTGGCAATTTCAATGGGATCCTTTCCAGTGCCCCATTTGCCGTATCCCTGTTGCTCAAGACCGTCAAACAACAGGTCATGGAACTTGGTGTCCTTGATGGATGGGAATCCAATACCAAACACGGTATATACCCCTGAGGCAACAAAGTACTGGCCAATTGCCAATGCTTTTTCACTCATCCATTCAGGTGCACAACCGGCCGCAGGCAGATCAGCAATTGAGTTGCCAAGGCCGCCTGCACTTACCATGGCTGATGCAGCAATAAGGATTCTGGTATTATCCACACAGGAGCCAAGACCCAATACCGGTGGCATACCTACAGTTTCACAAACTTCTGCCAGACCCGGGCCTGCAAGTGGTGCTGCTTCAGGTGTCAGGAGTCCTGCCTTGGCAAGGGCGATTTGTGAACATCCGGTCTGAAGGACCAATACATCATTTTTAATCAACTCTCTTACCAGCGGCACATGTACGGAATCCTGCTGTACTTTGGGGTTGGTACAACCGACAACACCAGCAACACCGCGAATCCTGCCGTTGATGATGTTTTCGTTCAACGGAGAATATGAACCCCTGAAGGTTCCGCCAAGCATGTATTCAATGTACTCATGAGTGAACCCGTGGACGCCTGTCTGTGTTTGGACAGGAATCTCAATGGGCATACTCCTGGACCCGAACCTGGCAATTGCTTTAGACAGAATACTGTCTGTACAAGCCCTGGGGTCCAGTTCGCTGAATTCAACATGGGTTGCCCCTTCGATATGGCATCTGGGATTGGTTGTGATCAGATGGGTGTCATAGCATTTTGCCACTTCTGCAAGACCCTGTTTGATACACTGAATATCCACAACCATTGCGTCCACGGCACCTGTAACGATAACAGCTTCGGTTGATCCGAAGTTGCCGGCATGGGGTACACCGTGGCGTGACATCATTTCAGCACCTGAGCAGCACATGCCCACAAGGTTAATGCCTGCAGCACCCTTTGACTTGGCTTCGTCAATAAAAAAGGAATCATTCACCGCAGCCAGCATGCCTTCAAACATGGCCGGCTCATGACCATGAACAATGATATTGACATGGTCTTCCTTGAGAACGCCCATATTGACTTCAGCCAGGGTGGGAGATGGAGTACCGAACATGATGTCGGACAGTTCCGTTGCAACCATTGATCCCCCCCATCCGTCAGCAAGGGCGGTACGGCTGATTTGCTTCATAAGGTTGTTGTAATCCTGGTCGCACCCGATGTGGGTCCGGCTCATCAGCTCCATGACCTCTATCATGGCGCCCCTGGGGACAATATCATCCTTTCTCCATTGTTCCAGGGTGGCTTCAGGTACCCGCTTGGTAAAAGGCATTTCACCGTCCACATTGGAAAAGGTCTTTTCAAGCTCATCACAAAGTTCTTTTGCCACATCGTAAACTTCACGTCCCTCAACCGCAATGCCGATGGATGTGGCCACTTTTTCAAGTTTCCTTGTGTCATCAATGGAAAAATCTTTTGTTTTGCCCTCTACAATATGCCTGAACAATTCCAGTATATGGCGGCCATGATCATTATGGGAGGCTGAGCCGGTGGCCACATTCCGGCCAAAGTTTCTGGCCATGATGGTGTCAATGGTGGCCCCGCAGACCCCCACCTTTTTATACGGATCTTTGGGATTAAGACGGCATGGGCCCATGTAGCAATGTTTGCAGCAGGCCGATTCCACCCCGATGGGACAGGGTTTCATGTCATACCCGCGGTCCAGGTCAATGATGACGCCGTCACGCCGGGCTTTGTCCAGCATCTGCCGGGTTGCTTCACAAATGGTCCGCTCGGATGAGGGCACCTGTTTTTTGACTGATTTTTCGCTGGCCATGTGTATCTCCTTTGAATTGTTATATTTGAGGGTGTTCTTTTAGCAATTCAGATTCCTTGAATAAGGTAACCCCTGTCAGGCAAAGATGGTGGCAATCATTTCTTCAAACCAGCTATGCCGGGATTAAAAACACGCCTCCCTTTTCTTGAAAACAAGACTAAAATATAGATATGCTGAAAGGGAATTTTATTCCTAAAGCAGTTGGGCTAAAGGAAATTCTACGGGTGAAAATGTTGTCCAGAGTTTATTTAAGGAATCCGTTTAGGGTAACCGAATATGCAGGTACCGGCTCGTTTTTCCTAAGAAACGGTTGCCGCATTTTTTCCAAAAATACGCCTGATGCCTTTTTCTTAGGAAAAGCGAGCCTTCTTGCCAAAGCCAAGGCTTATGAGCCCTGGAAAGGATAATGGACAGTTAAGAAAACTGATTGTGTGGGGTAAGGGGCTTATGCCCCGATACAGTCCATGGATGCAAACTTTGGCTCGTGAAGCGGGATAAGAATATCAGCCTCCT
>JAKSAU010000599.1 GCA_022361535.1 Desulfobacterales bacterium | reverse complement strand
GGGCCAGTTAAAAAGAGAAGAACTGAAAGAGGTTATTGCTGATAACAGTGCCTTAACGGGCAACGAGATTTCAGAGACAATCAAAGAAATAATCAAAGCTAACAGAGACACCCGGGACGATTCAACGTTGCTCATCATAAAATTTGAATAAAGAAAATGAAAAAGATACTGTGAGAAAGAGGCAACCTCTGTGACCCTCTGAAGAAATATCACATCAAAAGGTAACCCTAAATATCAAAAAGATTGATATCAATATCTTTTTTACCATAATATTGAGGATGCTGATACGAAATCATATCTTCAACATTTGTCTTTGCAAAATTGAACAGTTCTGCTGCAGAGATAAAGTCATCATTGTTTAGGTCAGCATTCTTGTTGCCTATTCCCTGCAATATGAAAAATGTAAATAAGCCATTTCCAAATAATTCATATTCAAATGATTCTTCATCATGCTTTGCTGCTGCGAGTATGATATAGTTTGCATTATCAACAATATTGCCACCGCTGTAACAGTGATCAAAAATACATACTATCTTATCAGTATTTATTTTCTTTAAATACGCTGCAAGCGTTTCTGTATCTATACAAGTACCAACTACATCACTCTTATCTAACTCATATGGACACAAATACTCTCTGCCGGGTTCACCATTCTCAGAACCATGACCTGAAAAATGAAAAACAACTATATCTTCAGGTTTTACTATTGCAGACAAGTTATCAAGATCACTAAACATGTTTGCTTTTGTCGCATCAGACCCGGTTCTCAAAGTTGTCTGATATCCTTCAGAGGTGAGTACACTGTCAATATCATTGGCATCATTTTCACAATATCGAAGGTCACCATTTGGATAAGGCAATAAATTAGCGTAATCATTTATCCCGTACACCAGGGCATACTTCTTTCCGGTGTCCTCCTCAAAGCGGCACGAGAAGAGGGATGTTCCGATCACTAAGAGTATCAATACGAATCTGTTTACTGCTTTCACGGGTTTTACTGCTCTTTAACGGGTATTTCATACCATTTAACGGCAAAATGGCCTCTCTGTCAAT
>JAKSAU010000751.1 GCA_022361535.1 Desulfobacterales bacterium | reverse complement strand
GACGAGATGCGCCCGCCATAGCGCGCCCCAAAACCGCCCCGGGGCAGGATGTCGGCGATTTCGGCCAGATCGCCGGAGCTCAGCTCAAAATCTGCAGCCTTGACGTTTTCCGCCAGGCGGTCCGCTTTTAAAGACAATTTTTCCCGGTCCCTTGCCACCATCACGACATTGGCCCCTTCAGACGCAAAGGCCGAGGCGATTCCAAATCCGATCCCGTCACTGCCGCCCGTGATCAGGGCGGTTCTTCCGCATAATAGTTTCATACTGATTCTCCCTATGTTTTAAAGTGTTAAACGTGCCGTACACCTCAAACATACCCGGAAGAATCAATTTGTCGTTAACCCAGGTTAAGATCGGACGTATTTTTTATTCTGGACAAGGCAACAGGGGTGATCCCCAGATAGGAAGCAATGTGATAATCGGGGATCCGTCCGGCCAGTTCGGGATACGCTTCCAGGAAATGGCGAAATCGTTCCATGGCCGGGTTCAAAAGGAATTCATACTCTCTTTTGAACTTCTGCTCAGCCATTGATTCCGCGTAGGGCAGGGCAAATTTTTCCCAGGCACCATGCTGATCCAACCATTTCCGGAAGGCGGGAAACGGGCACACGGAGACGACGAGATCTTCCAGGGCGGCTATGGTAAACAGACTCTCTTTTTCCCGTGCAGAGGGGGCGATGGGCCAGAGAAACTCACCTTCCCGGAAAAAACCCTTATTGAATTCCCGGCCCCGGGTATCCGTATAGTAAAGCCGGATGAGCCCCTGATGGATGTAAAAGACCTTCCGCCACTTCTCACCCGCCCTGACAAGCATGTTGTTCCGGGGAGCCGATCTGTGAATAAAACAATCTGCGAGGTTCTGCATTTTCCCGGCAGGGGCAGGCGCATCGGGAAAAATCTGTCGTTGCAGTGCGTCGAGTAAAGATGCTGTTCGTTGCTCCATCGGGACGTCTATTCCGTAACCGTGAAATCCGTTCCGCTGCTCCAGAAACCAAAGCCGATGTCGTTCCAGGTCTGGATATACCAGGTGTAGCCGCCGGCATCCAGGGAAACATCCGTGGTGATGCCGCACTGGGATTCACCGCCGCCGCAACCGCACTCCTCGGCCGTATACCATTTTTTGATCCGGTTGGAACCGCTGTCATCATCCACCCACAGATAGTAATACGTGGCGTCGGAAACCGCCTCCCAGGTGAAGGTGACAAAATTGGCGGCAGTGCCGTCCGGGGAGATGAGGGTGGCCGCGGAGGGCAGCGTCAGCCCCGTGCTCACGGAGATGGAGAGGCTGTCGCTCCATCCGCCGGTTCCGCTCTCGTTCCAGGTTTTCACGGACCAGGTCCAGTCACCGTCCGGCAGGCTGTAGTCCGGGGTGATCGTGCATGTGTCGGTGCCGGTGCATTCATCCGCTTCATACCACTGCCGGAAGATGCGGTGGCTGCCGCTCCCGATCCAGAGTTTATACCAGGTGGCGGCGCTGTCGGCGGTCCAGGTGAACCCGGGACTCTCCTCGGTTACCGTTCCGGAAGGGGAGATCAGGGTGACGGTGCCCGGCACGCCGGTGGTATTGCCGTTCAGGGTTTCATAGATATAGGCGGCCGTGTCATCCCCACAGTCCCCGGTACAGCCGATGGACGCATGGTTGATGGTAATGAAATCCACCAGGTCGTCAAACGAATTACAGATGCTGCAGTCGATGAGTGACGGTGCAATGAGACCCGCTCCGTCTTGCCCGTGACAAACCGTGCAGTTCTCTTCGTAAAGGACTTCCCCGTTTTCGGCATCCTGGCCAATGACGGCCGCCGGCAGCAGCATACTCAATACGGTCAACCAAAAAACGATGTGCATCATTCTCATCCTCAGACTCCTTTCGTCTCACGGGAACGGATGTATAATGGGTCAGCTT
>JAKSAU010000428.1 GCA_022361535.1 Desulfobacterales bacterium | reverse complement strand
GGGTATGTATGGTGGTGGTGGCTTCGGTCGCCCGGGCGTGACAATAGAAGAGCCGTATATATCCACGGCGACGGCTATATAGGCATTCAGGGAAACGGTCCTTTCCGCTACAATAGCAGCACAATTCACCCTTCTACAGGCGATAACAGCGGCGGAGTTGCCAAAAAGATTGTCATGGTTATTGCTTTTTATTCAAATGATTTCAATAATTGATATACACCGTGATATTAAAGCATGGCTAAAAGGGTGTCTTAACAAATAGAATTATATTAAAAGCAGCTCATTTTATATGTTTAGCCACTAATCATTAGAGAGTCTTTTTAAGTCAATATTCCACAGTTTCTCATCAATAACTTTTATTTCATTGTCAAAATTAAATAGATTTTGTGCATAAGCTTCAAAAGCACTTACTTTTTCCCTTAGTTTAAAGTATCGTTTTTTATCAATGATATCACTACGCATTACAGCGCCAATCTCTTTATTAATTGAAGCTAGCACATTGAAATATATAAATGCAGATCCATTTGGATACTCTATGTTAAATTGTCCGAGTTCGTTACCTTCTATTAGAACTTTTTCATACATGGGCAAAAACATCTCAATTGTTTTTTCTGTCACCATGTGAGCCATGTTTTTGTTCTCTTCTTTTTGCAGCAGCTTTACCAATTGCTGTGCTGTTCTCTTATGAGTGCTTTTAATCTTGTTGACCGAATCCGCCATATTTAATATTTTCTGTTTAGGCAATAGTGTCTTATCGCTGACTATTTCCTCAAGCGCTGCAGCCATCGGAAGAAGGATTATGTTAACAATCTCCTCAATGAGTTCATTCTTGGATTTGAAGTAATGAAAAAAAGCTCCTTTTGTCATTCCCGCATTTGCTATTACTTTGTTAACAGAAAAATGCTCATATCCTATTTCATCTAATAAGTCAATAGACATCATAACGATTCTATTCTTTTTTGCATTATATTCTTCTTGTTTTCTTACTCTCGACACTGATCGATTTCCTTGCTTTTTTATACTTAGCGTTCTACTAAAATAGCAATATACTCTGTCAAACGCTAAATATAATTATACCACGGTCTTTTTATATAGCTAAATTTATTTCAGCTAATATCACGCATCCAGACATACATAAGGTGCAAACTCAAAGATGTTTTACTTCATGATATGAATTGCCATGGCTACCCTGCACTTTTTCCATCCAATCAGCCATCACATCAAAACTAAGTCCTATGTTTCCTATTTGGCAATGATTACTCCCATTTGAATCTTTATAAAACACTTTGCCTGTAACAGATTTAGCATTGACAAGGGCATCGATTTGCTTCTTATGCATTTTAAAAGGGCAACCATGGTCATCTCTTCCTGTCAAAATCAAGATATCCTGCGTTATTTTCTCGCAGTGAAGCTCCTCCGCTGTCATAGATTTTAGAAAATTCACCATTTCAATTGGATCATCTGATTTCAGCATATACTGGAGATTTGCAAAATACCAGCTATTCACATCCCGCTTTTCAATTGTCTTTAGCAATGCGTTGGCAGTATAATTTCTAAATACATTATAAAACAAATATACAATGGGCTGTAATAACTTTGGTGGAAAATCCGTATAGTCATAGGCAACACTCGATGCAATGACACGTTTAATTCTCTTATCAAAAGCTGCTGCTCTAAAGCACAAATATCCTCCCATGGATACACCTAATAAAGTAACATCATCTAAATCAAAGTAATCCAATACCGTTGAAGTTGGTTTTTCCCAGTGATGATTCATCGCTAAGTTATATCTTCTGTTCGCTTCTCCTTGCCCCGGTCCTTCAAAAACATACACATCATATCCTTTATTAGAAAAATATTTCATAGT
>JAKSAU010000878.1 GCA_022361535.1 Desulfobacterales bacterium | reverse complement strand
TCCAGCTTCTCGATGAGCCAGCGGATGGTTCCGGTCGATACTTCGCCACCATCCATCCAGCCGGAAAAACTCAAGAGGAGACGAGGGTTTTTAAAATCGCATTGGTTATAGATCTGCAGGCTCGAGCCTTCCTCAATCATAGTCGTCCTTTCGTTGATCATATCGTGTTTATCCTGTCCAATCACGACAGTAGAACGGCACCTTTTTAACGTCAAATGCTCCTTGTTACCAGTGAATTGTTGGGCGGGCGGCGAATCGAATACATTCGTTTACATGAAATGACGCCCTGTATGGGGGTGATTTTAACAAGAATGCGATCTAGGGTGCAAGGAGTCGTTTACGGCTGTCGGTACAGGAAGTCTGCCAAGAGAAGAACGTTTCTGTCATTGTTTTGAGTAGGACGGGAGCAACCTTAGCGAGATCGGTGGTTTCACTGGGATCGTTGATGAGATCGTAAAGCGCGAAGGTTTTGCCATTGTCTTTACTGTACAATTTGTAGCGGTTGTCAATAAGGGCGAGTTGATTCTTGCTTTCAAAACCGATGGGGGCTGGGCGTTCAGTCATGGTCCCCTGAATGAGGGGGTAGAGGCTGATGCCGTCATAAGGTTTGTCGGGGAGTGTCAGATTGAGGATGTCGGCAACGGTGGGGAGGTAGTCACTGGTGCAGCAGGGGATATCGACGGTGCGGGAGTTCTTGATTTTGTTGGGCCAAATGAGTAATCCCGGTACGCGAATGCCGCCTTCATAGAGGTCACGTTTTCGTCCACGTAGATGCGCGGCTGTGCCATTGCTGAGGGTGTCTTTGTTTTCCTCGGGGCCATTGTCACTACAGAACCAGAGCATTGTTTGATCGGTTAGTTTGTGATGAGCGAGGTGTTGGCGGAGACGGCCTATTTGATCGTCCATGGCGCTGAGGGTACCTAGGTATTTCGCGCCGGGGTGATCGCCGTAGAGGGCGGTGTAGTCTTTTCCAGCAACGACGGGTTTGTGGGGGGTATGAAACCAGATGACGGCAAGGAAGGGGGTGTTGCTGTCGGCCGCTTGGGTGATAAAGGGGAGGGCACGATCCATGATGACGCGCGAATCGTCGCCTTCAAGATTTTCGGTGACCATTTCTTTGGGACCGCTCCAGTAATGGGTTCCGTAGGGTTTTCCATTGTTAGGATTAATCATGGGATCCCAGGTGGGGACTTTGGCTTCGGTGGAGAAACAAGTATCGAACCCATTGTCCC
>JAKSAU010000812.1 GCA_022361535.1 Desulfobacterales bacterium | reverse complement strand
TTCCAACTTGCGTCCCAGTGTGCCGTCTTCTTCAATACTAAACTTGTGACTGTTATAATCATATGTGACATCATAGTCAACCCTGTTGCCATCCAGAGCCGATGCATCCTCAAGGGCATCTTCCACAGCCCTTGCAAAACTATCAGGATCATAATAGGTGTTGGCTGCGATCTGTGCGGAAAGTTCCGAGACCTGCTCCGCGCTTGATCCAGGCAGGATCTCCTTAAAGTTGATCATATCATTGGTGCCTGCAACGATATCAAACAAAGCCACCTGGTTGTCACTATCGTAGGTTGTACTGCCTGCATCATCGGCAACATTGAATCCCAGGTCTGTGGCTGCACCGATGGCCGAATTGGTACCGCTTGCCCATAGCAGTTGCAGTTCGGTAAGGGTTCCGCCGGCGTCTTCAATGGTAAACAGGTTGGTACCCCAATCATAATCCACATTGTAATCCACGCTGTTGGCCGAAGCATCTTCCATGGCCGTCTCAATAGCCGATGCCAGCTCATCCATATCATAGTAATCACCTTCCGGTATGGCAGCACTAAGCTGTACAGACGGCCCACCGCCTGTATCTTCAGTGAAGTCTATGACGTTATTTGTATTGTCAAACGTTTTCAGCACCGCTTCAAAATCAGATATGGGAGGAGCATAGGAAACATCTGCAGAAAACCCCATGTCCGGACCAATACTCTGCTCGTTGGATGCGGTTGTGATATCAAACTCTATATAACCACCATCCGGGGCTGCGTCCTCCAAGGTAATAACGATGTCAGCCACCCCGTTACCTGTCATATCCATCTCCAAATAGGTGTCGGACCCATCGATCGTGAGGGGCAAATCATAACCTGGGTCATTTATCACATTCCAGACACCGTCTTCTTCATCCCAAGTTAAGCGAACAGGTGCAGTACCATCAGGCTCAGGAGTTTCATAAATTAATGCATCCCCGTTAACAAGGTTGATATCCACCCCTTCCAAAAGAATACTATCAGTCGTAATGTTTCCAATTTGAGGGGATTCACCCGATTCCCAGAGGATGTCAAAGCCCATATACCCGTCATAGGCACCGTCGTTTACAAAAGAAAAGGTTCCGGACGCTTCATCATAGTTCACTTCATAGGTGATCTCATATCCCCCATCTGCTGATGCCTGCGTCATGGCATTTTGCAGGGCGACAGCCAATTCTTCCTTTGTATAATCCCCATCCGGAATGGTGGCATCCAAAATAACCTTTGAGTTTTCTCCTCTACCCGGGTCTTCCTCAAAAAAGATCTTGTTATTGGTGCCGTCCACTATGATCTGATCTTCGGTGACCACTTCATTGCCGTCCCTGCCTACCTCCACTTTTGAAGTTTCACTGTTTGTAATTGTAAATGCTTCGGAATTTCCAGAATATATAACACTGGTTGGATTATCAGGATCATCATAGGCAAAGGGCGCTGTATTGGTATCTGTCCCCCCGAAAACATAGGATCCATTGACCTGTGTATTCATAAGATTCAGGAGCTGATCGATTTTCCCTTCAATAGTCTCAACGGCATCGGCTCTTTCCGAAGCACTAACCGAGGCATTTGCCAACTGGAGACTTAAAGTCTTAACCTCCAAAAGCTGATTTTGTACAGAATCAAGAGAATCCTCCACCCCATTGAGCCAGGTGATACCCATATCAATATTTGTACTGTATTGCTCTAAGCTGTCCAGGCTCTCCTGAAGAGCTAAAACCTGTGCCATGCCAATAGGGTCATCGGAAATTGTATTGATCTGCTTCTGGGTGGCCATTACCTCATTGGCATCGTTAAGGTTATTGGTCAGGTCATTGAGCTGATACCTGGTGTTGCTGTAAAGAGATATATTAGGAACGCGCATGTTTCCTCCTTAATCTACCTGATGGATAAAAGGGTGTCTAACATTTCATCCGCCGTGGTCAATAGTTTGGACGCTGCCGAATATGCCTGCTGGTATTTGATTAGATTCACCATCTCCTCATCTAAAGAGACTGCAGATACGGAATTCCTCTGCTCGGTGAGCTGTTTTACCATGAGTTCTGCAAACTCCCGTGACCCCTGGATAGAACTGGATTCAAGCCCCAGAGAGGCGATCAGGGTATGGTAATACTCGTCCATGGTGGCATCGGTAAGGCTGGATACAGCATCCTGCCCTCTTACAAATGTCCACTCTTTCATGGTCA
>JAKSAU010000539.1 GCA_022361535.1 Desulfobacterales bacterium | reverse complement strand
GGATACATTTTAATGTTGCATGCAATTTCCGAATCATCTAGCCACAAGACTGTTTTAGCCGGATCAAGTCCATGTTTATCAACCGTATGGATAAATCCTGCAGCAACTGCGTTTAGTGGCAGACATTGACCGGTATTGGTCAGCAACCCTTTTTTGAGCGTTTCCTGGTTCTCTTCCATCAGGATCGCATTGTATCCTTCATTTTTTAGAATATTGACAATGAGGTGCCCGGTGATGGCATCCCAGTTCGGAAATATAATGGTTTTCTTTTCAAGGGAGCTTGTAAATCTTGGCGTAAATTGGGCTTTTGTGATCTGTCTGGTTTTCTCATTTTGTTCTTTGTGGTTGGAAAACGCTCTGACAGCAGCTTCAATTCGGGTTTCATACCCAACACTGGAATCATGCTCATCCAATTCAAGGACCAGATATGGTTTATTAAATGTCTCCATAATCTCTTTAAAATAGTCCACGCCAAATGAATCTGGGGCACATTTAAAAGAGGATATGTAAACAGGGTAAAGGTTCTTTTGTTTCGCTGCAACAAAGGCTGCTTTTAAAATATTGGCAGCATGTTTCCAGTGGATTTGTTTGAGAAGGGGTTCAATTGGGCTGTAATCATGGTTGTCTAATTCAACCATATCCTGAAAAAAGGTTTTAATACCCAAATTTGAAAAAATTCCAGGTATATTGTTATTCATTGCAGGAGAGAGGACAGTGTAAGGCCGGCCAAGTAAAAGGACATTTACATTTTCATCGGACATGTTTGCAGCAAATACCTGTTTCAAACCTTTGTCTATACTTTTACGAGCATTGCAGGCACGGTCATAGGCTTGTGATATTTCAAAGAAAGACAACCTATTGCCAAGTTTCTTCAATGAATTATACAATTCTACCTTTGTATGAAAACTTGTGTACAGATACCTCACCATAGGAGAAAGGATTTTTTTACTATTCAGATATCCTGCCATAACAGCGGGTGTAAACTGGGTATAATAGCAATGCTGACGCCTTGCATCTTTTTCATCTGTCTTGTCTTCAAAGTAGAAAGGTAGGAAAACAAAATCTGATTTCTCAAGAAGGTAACTGATATGGCCGTGAAGTGCCACAACCGGAGCACAAAATTCTGCACCGGAAATTTTTTTACCAAGCTTGACAGGATCCTTTAAATTCCGGCTGGTTTTCACTTTAAGCCCCAACTCTTTAAAGAAAACTTGCCAAAACGGTAAATCTTCCGTCATGTGCAGTGCATCGGGAAGCCCAACTGTTATCGCAGACCTGGCAGGCCCTGTAATACGCGTAACAGGCTTCATAATCTCTTTTCTTTGTGCAAAAAGATCATAGCTATCTTGTCTGTTTACCCGTTTTTTGGTCTCATAATCCCTGCCGCATAGAAAGCCGTAAGCCTGGGGACTGCCATCAACGTCTGCAATTGTTACCTTACAGTGGTTGGTGCACAGACGACATACCTCTTGCCGGACCGGAATTTCTTCTTTCCAAAGTCCAAATCCCCTGAAAGCTGACACAGGGATTTTACCCTCTTGGTTCTTTTCTAATGCCATTAGAGCAACACCCAAAGCACCGGTCAGATGACAATACCGCGATACATGTATGGGTTTTTGAAGTTTTTGCTCAAACGCAGCTACCAGTGCCTTGTTTCTTGCTGTAGCACCTTGAAACAAAACTTGTTCACCAATTTTTCCAATGCTGGCGACTTTGGTTAGGTAATTGTCTCTTACTGAGTGAAGAACGGATGCCAGTATTTCATTTTTTTCATGGCCTTCTGCAAAAAAATAATTGATATCGCGTTCCATAAAAACTGTACACCGGTCGCTTGAAACAGGTGCGGTTACACCTTCAGTTCTTTGAGAATACTCAGAAAGGGGACAATCAAGCTTGGAAGCCTGCTCTTCAATGAAACTGCCAGTTCCAGCAGCGCATACCGTATTCATTACAGAAGAGGTGACAACGCCGTCTTTTAGCAAAGTAAACTTGGCGTCCTGACCGCCAATTTCTATGATTGTATCAACATTAGGATTTAAATTAACGGCAGCTTTTGCATGAGCCGTTATTTCATCCGGTTCAATATCAGCGCCAATTATTTTGGCAGAAATACGACGGCCCGATCCTGTTGTTCCGCATCCTTTTATATTCAGATCGATGCCGATATCTTCTAAAAGTTGGTCACACGCTTTAAAAAGGCGCTGTACTGCCATAACAGGCCGTGAGGCTGTTTTGGTATAAAGGCCGGCGATAGGTACACCATCTTGGTCAATTAAAATGCTTTTGGTACTTGTAGAGCCGACATCAAGGCCAAGATATCCATGCTGAATACTCTTGGTATCAGGATTTTCATATATATCGATTTCTACATTATCAAAATCATATGTCTTAAACGCTTTAAAATCAGGGTAGCTGGATAGATCAAGACTAAGTTCGGGATACTTGTATCCGTCTTTTTTATCCTGGTTTAAGAAATAGTCCTCAACAGTTACGTACGCATTGGGCAACACCTTATTTTTATCAATGTCCTCCTTAAGACAAAGTGCAGCACCAAGCGCACCGTAGATCAAAGAAAAATCATCAATAACAAAATTTATACCTGTAATAGACTCAAGGTGTTTGCGAACAGCTTCATTTTGAGATACTCCACCGCAGAAGATAACAGGTTCCTGCGGAGTTTTTTGCCTGAAAAGTGTATTGGCAATATTTTTTGCCAAGCCATGACAGAGTCCGTCACAGATCTGCCTTATGTCATACCCTTCCTGTTGAGCATGAATCAGGTCTGTTTTTGCAAAAACAGCACATCGTGTTGCAATATCAGGTCGTGTCCCTGTGTTTTCCAGAGCTTTAGCAGAGATTTGGGCCGACCCTGATAAGTGTATCCTACCAGCTTGCTGGTCCAGAAAACTGCCTGTACCTGCTGCACAGGAGGTGTTGTGGCGTGCCCCGGTATAATTGCCCTGCTTGTCAAAGAAACTCAAAGAGAATTGCTCACCACCGATATTTAAAATAGCTCCCAAATTCTTGTGTAAATGCTTGGCAGTGCGAATAATAGCAACTTGTTCATCCACACAGGCTTGTGAATTAACAAATGCTGGTGTTGAAGCTGTTTTTGCGATGTAAGCGACCGAATCAAACACTTGATTGCTCAACATCCTGGTCAGGCAGCTTTTTACCTCTCCGTGATGATATCCACCTGTTTGATAAACGAGGCTTCCTTCCATATCCAAGGCTGCAAGGTGAACGGAAACAGAGCCTACATCAATGCCAAGTATCAACTTTTTCGTAGTCATTTTATAGCTGCTCCTTTACCTCGTTCCAAAACGCATTGACTCCGTCAAACCATCCGTCCATAAATTTTCTTTCGTGATCGACACCTCCCTGGTCAGAGTATTTCCCTAAACTATGGGTGTCATAGATGTCCTCAAAGTAGGACCTGTAATTTTCATGACCGATAATGTCATACTTGGACTGATACGTGGTATCGTAATGCAATACGTATAAAAGATCTTCATAATGAGCAGACCTTGCCCACATAAGACCTTGGTTTTTTCCGGTTTTATAAAAGCTGTCTTCCCAGTCTTTTTTTTCCTGTCTGAGACGTTTTACAATATCGGGCATGTCAAATTCTTCGGAAAAGCGCTTTTGCAGCTCCTCTTTCTTATGGATGGCATCGGTCAATGCCTCTTGGAACATTTTGGAAAAATTGAATGAACTTCGCCATTCTGTAAGCTTTTCATGAAGCATATCAGGAATACTTAGTGTAATTTTTTGTGCCATGATATCCATCCTGGAGTTATGATATGTTTTTATGAAAGATCCGTATGGATTTGGCTAATACGTATAGGATTTTTTTCCACGTGTCAATCTATTCACACATTTTTACAAATTCCTTTCAATTCTCAACATTTAAACACTGTCCGAACACTTGTTTTTTTAACACAAACTTTATATAAGCCCTGTTATGTTAAGACAACAGCTTCAGACATTAGGTAAAACAAGCATCGACACCATTGAATCGGTAGGCAGAATGATCATGTTTTTGTGTGCCGGAATTATCCAGGCTGCGGTCTTGCCATTCCAGACGTCAAAAATAATGGAACAGATCTGGTTTATTGGTGCCAAATCCATGTTCGTAATTGTACTGACAGCAACGTTTACCGGAATGGTCTTAGGCCTTCAAGGGTATCACACCCTTGTCAGCTTTGGCTCTGAAGCAGCGCTTGGATCTGCTGTAGCCATGACCTTAATCCGGGAGTTAGGCCCGGTATTATCAGCTATTATGATTGCGGCCAGGGCAGGTTCAGCCATGGCCGCAGAGCTTGGTGTAATGAGAATTTCAGAACAGATTGATGCACTTGAAACCATGCAGATCAATCCTATCCGATTTACATTTTCTCCGCGCCTTGTAGCTGCCTTGATCAGCTTTCCTCTGCTTACAGCGCTGTTTGATGTTACGGGAATTTTCGGCGGGTATCTTTCAGGTTCCGTTATGCTTGGAATCAATGAACATATATATATGGATAAAGTGATAAGAAGTATCAGTATGCAGGATATCGCCGGGGGTTTTTTTAAAGCTATGGTATTTGCTTTACTGGTTACAACTATGTGCTGCTATAAAGGATATTATGCACATTTGGATAGCGGTAAAACCGGGCAGGGGGCAAAGAGCGTGTCCTTGGCCACCACCAATGCGGTTGTTAACTCATGTATACTGATATTAGTCTTCGACTATATCATCACCTTTTTCTTGGTATAAGCCATGACGACTCCTTTTATTGAACTTATAGATATTCACAAACGGTTTGATACCAACCAGGTTCTTGATGGGGTAAACTTGTCCGTTCATCAAGGTGAAATAACGACTGTGATAGGTCAAAGCGGCACTGGTAAATCAGTGCTTTTAAAACACATCATTGGGCTTATGCAGCAAGATTCCGGTAAAATACTCATAAATGGAAGTCCAATGGAGCAAACCGATAAAAAACATAAACAGGAATTTTATCAGCAGCTCTCCTATATGTTCCAGGACAATGCATTGTTTGATTTTCTGACCGTATATGAAAACATTGCCCTGCCACTGTCGGAAAAAAAGAAATTACCAGAGGATAAAATACTGGAAAAAGTCAAAAGAAAGCTGGATATGCTTGGGATCAGCGGTATTGAAGATAAGTACCCGTCTCAGTTATCTGGCGGAATGCGTAAACGAGTCGCTTTGGCTAGAGCACTAATAACAGATCCAAAGGCGGTTTTATTTGATGAACCGACCACCGGCCTTGATCCTGTTCGAAAAAATAATGTCCACTCAATGATCGCCCAATACCAAAAAGAGTTTGGATTTACTGCTGTCATTGTCAGTCATGATATTCCGGAAATATTTGATATCTCCCAGCATATTGCTATGCTTGATCAAGGAAAAATTATTTTCCAAGGTAACACAGACCAAATTTTAGATTCCCACAGTGATATCGTAAACGCTTTTATATCTGGAAAAGAAATTAAGGGGCAGGCGACGAACGCCAAATAATGAGGACCTTCTATGAAAAAGAAAAATATTGAATTATATGTCGGCATTTTTGTTTTAATCGGTGCGGTCTGCACCGGATACCTTACCCTTGTTATTGGCGAATTTGAAATATTTAGCGGAAAGCACTACAAGCTCCATGGTTATTTTTCATCTGCCTCTGGTTTGAAAACCGGTGCAAGAATAGAAATGGCTGGCGTCGAAATTGGTAATGTTTCAGATATCACCCTGGACTTGGAAAGACTTGTTGCAAGGGTGGAGATGCATATCGATACCAGAGTTGAAATAACCGAAGATAGTATTGCCTCGGTTAAAACTTCTGGTATAATAGGTGAAAAATATATATCCATTTCGTCCGGCGGAGCGGAGCTACTCCTTGAAGATGGAGAAGAAATATACAATACAGAATCCACAGTTGACATAGAATCTCTAATCAGAAAATTTATCTTCAGCGACGATTCTTAACTGCTAAAAAAAATTGGATAAAAGTATTTAAAATTATCTAACACAATATCCAGGGTAAATGAATGCCACACATAAATAGAAGACTATTCTGGTGCATGCTGATAGTGGGCATGATGTTTACAAGTACTGGATTTGCCAGCATCGAAGAACAGGTGCTGCAAAAATCAAAAGAGGCACAAAACAGACTTGAAACCCAAGTAATCGAAGTACTAACCATTGTACAGAACAAAGAGTTGGCAGCTGACCCTTTACACTATGAGCAAGTATTGTATGACAAAGCCCTGGAAATTTTCGATTTCAATACTTTTTCCATGCTCGCCTTGGGAAGGAAGTACCGCACGTTTTCACCTTCTCAAAAACAAGATTTTGTACATTATTTTTCAAAGCTAATCTCTAAAACTTATTTTCCTAAACTGGCAGGACAGGATTTAGATAATATTGTTGTCAACATTCTAAGTGCTCGGGGATTAAAACCCAAAAAAGGAATATTCCGAACCCAGGTATTTACAGAGCTTATACAGGGTGACACCCGTATCCCAATCACTTACAGTATGATTCAGCGTGACACATCAGACTGGAAAATATATGATGTCAAGATTGAAGGTGTATCCATGGCTGCCAATTACATGGAACAATACAGGCAGCAGATATCACTTACTCCGGATGAAATAATTACCCAGCTTAAGGAAAAGGTCGGACAATGAAGCGGATTATCCTATTAGTTTTTACTGCCATATTGCTTGGTTTAACCCCGGTCCAGGCGGATGAGCTTGGCGCCGGCACCAGCACCAGCACCAGCACCAGCGTATCAAACGAAGATGCGATAATTACAGAAGATACAGAAGAATTTGATGAAGATATTTTTGACGAATTCGATGCGCAGATTGAAGAAGTGCAAATGGTTCCCGACCCTCTTTATTATTTTAACCGGGCCATGTTCACCTTTAATGACTATCTTTATTTTTACGGAGTGAAACCGATAGCAAAGGGGTACAAAGCTATTGTTCCTACTCCGGCCAGAAGGGGGGTTAATAACTTCTTCAACAACTTGTTGTTTCCAGTCCGATTTGTCAATAACGTGCTCCAGGGAAAAGGCGAAGCCGCCGCTACAGAATTTGCAGCTTTTTTTGTAAACTCCACAGTAGGTATTTTAGGGTTTAACGATTTTGCCCAAAAACATATGGACATCCAGCTTAACGATGAAGATTTAGGCCAAACGCTAGGCACCTATAATATTGGGGACGGATTTTACCTGGTTCTACCCGTCCTTGGCCCCTCTACGCTTAGAGATACAGTCGGCAGGGCAGGGGACTGGTTTATCACCCCCGTCAATTATGTCGAACCATGGGAATTATCCTGGGCATTATGGGGTGTTGACAAGGTTAACAGGACGTCTTTTAGAATCGGGGATTACGAAGCACTCAAAGATGCATCCCTTGATCCTTATGTAGCATTCCGGAATGCCTATATACAGAATCGCAGGTCGTTAATTAAACAATAAGATTCAAATTGGGATCAGCACGTTTGTATGAATGCTAGGAGTTTGACTGGACACATCGTTTCTAACTCGATCATCCCAACTAATCGTTCTCTTTTTTAATAAGGTTCTCCCGCCGGTTTGGTAGAAAATACCTCATCTTGTGGGATCTGACCCGGTCAAGAGCTGACATATCCATGTCGACTGTGTGAATCGTCTGCCTTGAACTTAGTTTTTTTGATACAAGGTGCCCGTCAGGCCCGATAGCAAGCGCAAGTCCCGGAAACTCCAATCCTGCACCATTATTGCCCGTCTGATTTACTGCAGCGATAAACACGCCATTATCAAATGCTCTTGCCGGCAGATGCCGCATCCACGAAGTAAACTTCTGATCCGCATCCCCCCTGGGAGATGCATGGGGTATAAAAATAATGTCTGTGTTTTTCAGCGCCATAGCAGTAGACAGCTCAGGAAAGTGTGCGTCGTAGCAGAGTTGAATACCGAATTTTACACCTTTGAATTCAAAGACACGCACTGAATTGCCGGCACAAAAGTGGGGGGCTTCAAATGGTGATACGTGGATCTTTCTGTACCGCGCAGGAGGTAAATTAGGCCGAAAAACAAGCTGGGTAGCGTATATCTTATTATCGTGAGATTGCTCAACCAGACCGCTTAAGATGGCTATATCGTGTAAGGACGCCAGCTCAGTTAGCTTGCTAATCCATTCAGGCTCAAGGGAGATTGCATTGGTTGTCGTTCCGTTCGCATAACCGGTTAAATTCATTTCCGGAAAAACTACGATATCTGCTTTTAATTCTACAGCTTTAGATACTGCTTTCAGAGTATTTGTCAGATTGCGCACAAATTTGTTTGCAGGACAATTCTGAACTACGAGTGCGGTTCGGATCATACTCATGTTACAACTCTGCGGTTTCTTAGTTAAAAGCCATATATTTGTTGTGTTCCATCCTTTTTAACTTACACTTTAAAGTTTGCAGATATCTTAAAGACATGGGTTGCCGGCAGATTAAGTATAGTGGTAACCCCTGTTTTGTAAGCAATGGCTTTCAGGTTGGATTCAATTGTTTCTACAGAAGGCGCAATAAAGGTGAACCAGACATTGAATTTGTGATCACGGCGGTAGTTGTGTGTCACCCCTGGAAATTCATTTACGGTACTGGTGAAAAGTTCGAACTTATCCTCAGGCACCTGGGCTGCACACAAAGTAGAATGGTAACCAAGCCGGTCGGGACTAAAATTGCCCCCGATCCTTCGGATAAGCATCTTTTCCTTCATTTGAGAAACTCGTTGAATAAGCTCGTCTTCTTCGAGTCCGAGTTTTTCGGCAATAACCTTGTAAGGTCTTGGATGGATTGGGAAATCCATCTGGATACTGTTTAGAATTTTCTTGTTGGTATCGTCTATCATCTGTCCTTTGTCAGCTCTTAAATCAGGAAACAATAAAGGCCCTGTTTTATTCAAACAGGGCCTTTAAAACTAAACAGAAAAACTATCTATAGTTTTACTATACACAACCGGTCGGTTTGGGAAGACCAGCCATTTTACAGGCACCTTTACCAGGTCCTGAGGGGAACAGTTCATAGATGTGTTTCAGTTTGAACTTAGTGAGTTTGGAAAGAACACGTACCATAGGAGCGATACCATTCTTTTCGTAGTAGTCCTGGAGAACCTTAACCAGCTGCCAATGTTCGTCAGTCAGTTCGTCGATACCTTCCTGGCCTTTTACATATTCTACCCACTCGTCACAGTAAAGGTTGTAGTCGAGAAGGAATCCGTCTTCATCGATTTCAAAAGTTTTGCCGTTAAATTCGACTGTTGCCATTTAAAATTTCCTCCTAAAAAAAGTTTTTTCTTACCTAGCTTTTGTTACCTATCTTAGACATACCGTCTTCATTTCAATAGTCGCTTTGATAATTGAAGACTAAACATATCTCAGCATCGTTTGCTTGTCAACAAAGAATCATTGCAGGTTTGCAAAAAATTCAATGTATTAAAGGAATGTTTTCTAATACTCTTTCGGAGTTAGATTAATCTCTTCCAGAGTGAATACAGGCCCGTCTTTGCATACGAGTTCTTTACCGATATTACACCGGCCGCACATACCGATACCGCATTTCATCCTGTTCTCAAGGGACATGATGATCTGGTCCGGTCCGTATCCGAGTTTAGTCAAAGCCGGCTGGGTAAATTTAATCATGATTGGCGGACCGCAGACGATTGCATATGTGTCCGCATCAGCCTGAGGTGCTTTTTCCTCAACGATCTGGGGAACAAAACCTGTATTGTATTTCCAATTGGGATCATCGGTTCCGTCAACAGTGATATGCATGTTGATGTCATCACGTTTTTCCCATTCATAAAGCTCTTCACGATATAAGAGCATACCGGGAGTCCGGGCACCGTATACCACGTCAATGTTACCGAATTTAGACCGGTTGGCCGGATCCAGCATATAAACAATAGAGGACCGCAATGTAGTGAAAGCAAAACCGCCGCCAATAATTACAACATTTTTGCCTTCCAGTTTATCCCAAGGATACCAGTTGCCCAACGGCCCTCTGATCCCCATGATGTCGCCGACCTTCATGTTGTGCAGGTGAGCGGTAACCACGCCGGTTCTAAATACTGTAAATTTTACAAAGCCTTTTTCAACCGGGGAAGAAGCGATCCCAATTGGAATCTCACCAACACCGGGAATAGACAGTTCTGCAAACTGGCCAGCCTGGTAAGCAAATTTTTCTTCATCACCTTCATTGAGAAAAACGAATTTGAAGGTTTTCAGAGATTTATCTTCTGTTGCAATTTCAATATCATCAATGCGAACCGGATACGGCATATATGGATTTTCCATGTGTTTTTCTCCTTTGTCCGCTAATCTTGTTTCTCGTAGTTGTTCATTGTTGCGCAGACCTCCCGGATATCAATATTTACCGGACAACTCTTCACACATCTGCCGCACCCAACGCACATGATTCCCTGGTCGTATTTATCAAGAAAATATTTCAGCTTGTGCATGAAGCGCTGGCGTACCCGCTGAATCTTTTCACCACGCGGGTTATGACCTGTGGCATGACGGGTGAACAACGGTGACATACAGGTATCCCAGTTTCTAAAGCGCGTCGATGATTTTGTCTTTGCTTCGTCCTGGATATCAAAACACCAGCAGGTGGGGCAGACGTAAGTACAGGTTCCGCAATTAATGCAGGAAAATGCAACATCGTCCCAGAAAGGTGCTTCATGCAGATCCAGTATAGTCTGGTCTTTGAGCTTATCTGTCTGCACACTTGAGGCAACGTTAGCTTCAGCTTCTTTTCTAAGTACGTCCAAAAGAATCTGGCTTTCCTTTGCGTCTGCCTCAGAATCAAATCCGCAGGCTGCAGCATAAGCTTCACCCTTTGGTGTCAAAACTTTGGCCAGAAATTTATCATCCATATCTGCCAGCAGGATATCAAGGCCTTCCTCATTAAAGGGGCCTGTACCGGT
>JAKSAU010000124.1 GCA_022361535.1 Desulfobacterales bacterium | reverse complement strand
AAATTCAATATGGATTACATTGGGTTCTTCCATTTTGGCAATGGGATGGGTGGTGATCAGCTTGGTATGAAAGCAGTTGGCAATATTGGCAAGGCTTTGGAAGATGCACTGAATATCCACCACCATTGCGTCACATGCCCCTGTGATAATCGCAAGTTCCTGCTGAAGAAAGGAGCCGCATAAAGGTACTCCGTGGCGCTGCAGGATTTCATTGGCTGTACAGCAAATGCCGGAAAGCTGAATCCCCTTTGCACCGACGCTTTTGGCATAGTCAACCATTTCTGCGGACTGCGCAACACCCACAATCATTTCCGACAGAACGGGTTCATGACCGTGGATAATAATATTGACATGATCTTCTTTCAGCACTCCCAGATTTGCTTCCGATTCAAGCGGGAAAGGGGTTCCGAACAGGATATCCTGGAGGTCCGTTGCCATCATGGAGCCTCCCCAGCCATCTGCAAGGGCGGCACGAATACCTTGTTTCATCAGATTGCGGTAGTCCTGGTCTACGCCCATATGCGTCCGGTGCATCACTTCCACAATTTCTCTGTCAATGTTCCTTGGACGGACACCTTCTTGACCCCAACGCTCATGCAGTTCTTTGGGGGCCCGTTTAAGATAGGCAAGCTCACCCCCTGATTTGCTCCACTCTGCCAATGCTTTTTCACCCACCTCAACTGCAATTTCATCAATATCACGGTCTACCCACCCTCCGTTGACCTCTACTTTGGTATCTACATTGAAATGGGGAGCAACGGACAACAATTTAAGATGATCCTTGATCCTGTAATCATTGGTTTCTTTTCTGGCTGCACGGACAAATATTTCTGCCACACAGCGTCCGTGGTCAGAGTGGGCTGCAGCACCGCCTGCAATCATCCGGATAAAATTCCTTGCTGCAATGGTGTTTGGTGTTGCCCCGCACAGCCCTTTTCTCTCATCCGGGCCATTAAGCCCTGATTTGGGCAGTGGAACCCGGCAGGGCCCCATGCCGCAATTCTTGCAGCAGGCGCCCTGGGCGCCGATATTACAGGGCTTCATGTTTTTTGCCCTGTCAAATACGGTTTCAATCTTTAATTGATGAGCGCGTTCGATCATCTGCTGTGATGCAGTATCAATAGTCGCTTCATAAGGAGCCGCTGTGTTTTTGTTATCTTTCATTTATCCTCTCCTGATATGATCGTTAAGGATTAAGTTGAATTGAATTGCCTGCTTTCTGATGGCTGTTTTTCAACCATTCATAAGATATTGGAACCGGATCGGTTTTTAATCACACAATTGGATGAGATTAGCGGGTGATTTTATTGTCTCTGTTTTGTGTGCACCAATTTATAGAATGATAACGTTATGAATGAATCAGCGTGATGCCGGAACATGCTGACCAATAGCATATTTAAAAATGCAATATGGGTGAATGCCGGGTTAAATTTGGGTGTTTTTAACCGGTATTT
>JAKSAU010000283.1 GCA_022361535.1 Desulfobacterales bacterium | reverse complement strand
ATTTTTAATGTAAAAATCATTTTCAGTTTGGGCGAAAGTTATTCCCCAAACTGAAAATGATAATATGATTATGATAATAGTATTTCGCATGGTTGATTTATTTATAGTTTAATCCTTCAAACAACGTAAAGAATAACCTTGGTTTCCATCTTTCACGTCGTAAGAATCAATTTCATCATTGCTACTAGAAACTGATACCTCTCGGTATTCAATTCCAACTACTGTGGAGGTGTATATTGTACCAGATTCATTTAAATATAAAAACTCAAATTGAGGATCAGTTACTACTTCTTTATATCTCATTCCCGCACCAACAATACTAAATCCGGTTTCGTTTGTTGAGGGAACGAAGTGCTTATCTGAAGCATCCCAACCTATCTTATCTGTACTTTTCAATTTCTTTCCAGCTACAGCAGTTCCACCAAGAGTATCGATCAATTGTTGCCACTCATCCAATGAAGGTACATGCCATCCGGTTGGACAAACGTTATTGATAACATCTGTTGCAACGAAAGCATTATATAATGCACCATATGGTTGAGCATGATTCGCAGAATCGTTATTATACCAGCAGAATGCAGGTTGTTTTGTCATATTAAGATTTTCCCAAGTGGTGGCATCTTGTATTTCAGCAATATCAGCACCATCATTAAATTTGGTGGTACGTAAGTTTTCGGCCATCCAAATTTGCCCTTTAATGTTTACAATGGGGTAGTGGTTGTCGTCGCCATCGGTACAAGGGAAGAATTCAACGCTGTAAGTTGAGTCGGCGCGTAAGCTATCGGTAAGTACTGTTTTGTAGTTGCCCGAGTAAGCGGTTATTTTAAGCCACTGGCCATGCTTGTATACCATTTCGTTTAGCGAGGTGTCGCCAGTACCCTTGGCTGCTTTCATCGCTACTGCCTGTAAGATGTTGGAGCGAGTGCTGTTGAATTGTATTCCTGCTGTTCCGTTGGTATTAAGGTTACTAATGCGTGTTGTACGTGTGGTTCCGTTGGCATTAACCTGCACCACATATACGCCATGCCCGGGGCATTCTACGGTAAAACGTTGTGTTCCCTGGCTAACATATTGTGTATGAGTTTTGTGCAATTTACCCGCAATGTCGTACAAATTAACGGTAACTGTACCGCTGTTTGCGAAAAACTGCACGGTGCTTTGTCCGTATGCCGGGTTAGGAAATACCTGTAACTCACTGTTGGATAGTTGGTAGTCGGCTAATGCAACGGTCGAAGTATCAGCAGTATCTTTAATCACTGTCAGGCTGTCCACTAGGTACAGGCTATCGATACCGGCCATGGTAAAAATGGAATCGGTAGCGAGGTTTTGAACTACTACACTATCGATGTTAAGAGAATCGCCGGAAGTAGTAAATTTTAGTTGGTAATTTTGCGCGCTAGCGCATACGGCAATGGCCGCACTCAATACAAGTAAAGCTTTTTTCATGAATTAATTTAGTTTTTGTATTTACATTGGTTTTGGTT
>JAKSAU010001013.1 GCA_022361535.1 Desulfobacterales bacterium | reverse complement strand
GGTTTTTTGGTAAAAATACTTACCTTGTGTCACTTATTAATAGAATAAACAATGAATTTTCACATGGTGAAAATCAATTCGACAGGCTATCAAAACCAGTAGACATACCTGAATTTAGGAACGATGCAAAATTAATACTGGAAAAATTAAAAGCAACAGATGAGGAACAATACAAGGCATTTTGTAGAAGCATAGGACAAGAGATTGCATAGAATGATTGAGCATTGCACTATCAAAATATTTTCATGCATAATATTGCCCTCTTCTGCTAAAAATGATACAATATAATTACAAAGTAATTACATTATTGAGGTGAGTTTATGATTACCGATATTATAAAAATCGGAAATTCAAAAGGAATTCGTATCCCGGCTTATATCTTAAAAGAGTGTAACATCAATGACAAAATTGAATTGGAAATACAAGATGGTAAGATTATTATAACGCCTATCAAACAGCCAAGGAAAGATTGGGACACGGCATTTAAAAAAATGCATGCAAATGGTGATGACAGATTAATAATTGATGACAATATTGATTCCCATTTGGAGGACTGGGAATGGTCATAAACCAATATGATATATTTTGGACCGACCTTGAACCCACAAAAGGCTCGGAACTCAAGAAAATTCGCCCTTGTGTCATCATATCTCCCAATGAAATGAACCATAATATTAATACTGTTATCATTGCACCATTGACATCAAGATCAAAAAACTATCCCACAAGAGTAAAAATCACTTTGGATGGTAAAATATGCTGGATCGTATTAGATCAAATCCGATGTATCGATAAGCTAAGGTTAAACAAAAAAGCAGGTACATTAAGTATTGAAAATATCTTGAGCGTGAAGGAAATCATAAGACAAATGCTAGTGGATTAAATTTGTACGGCAGTATGCCCTAATGCTTTCACAGGGTGTTTTTCAATCGGTGTTTTGATGGATTTTTAAATCGGTATTGACACGGATAAACTGTACCCTTTAATCCTCCCACGGCCGCTCTATTGTTGTTACCAATTCCCTGCATGTGACACTTCAAGCGGTATATAGAGCACCAGCATAATCATAATTAACATTAATACCAACAGCTTTCCTTGCATAAGATATATAACCTCCTTTACATAAGAAAAACACTTAAGGCAATAACCCGTAAGTGTTTTTTCTAATAAGCCTTATTCAATTATCTTTGATTCTAAGAATTGACCGTTTAATTTAACACCACCAAGAGTGTTAATTAAGTAACCTGGAGGACTTAGGGACGTTTCGATTGTCATGCAGCTTATTATATGACAATCGAAACGTCCCTAAGTCATTGCCAGATAGTATGCATCGTGCTTTCCACTATCCAATAACCTTACATTCCCTATGTACTTTTCATTACTAAGCATCACATCAATTGTCCGCTTGCACCATTTGTCTTTGACGGTAGGAGATTTTATTCCCAGTCGCTCAAATTCAGAAATTTCTTATTGATTAATTGGAATTTGTGAAATTAAATCCGTTTCCCGTAACTTACTCACCACAAGCGAGGCTGTATTATCAGCAAAATATAAGAATTCTTTCCTTGACATTGATATTGGATTAATAAGGTTTTCGTCCAATTCTGGTAAATATCCCATTACACCGATTTTTCGCACAATACATCCATTCGGCAAATACTCAATATAATCTGGAAACTCTTTTAAAGGCAGGATCTCTGTTAAATATCCCGAAGTGGGATTATCTCTCAGATACTCTGCTTCCATAGAGTAAATTTCATGCATACGTTCATTTTTTGAAATCAATTTTTTTACCGAGTCCCAATCTTTAGGATATCCAACTGCACACACACGTAAATTTTCATCCGCATTAATTCTTCTCCATGTTTCTTTAACTCTTTTATCATCACGAATATACCATTGAAACGCCGCATCTGTAATTAAGTGCGCATAATAACCCAGCAAAAATGAATACTGTTCTTGTGATTGTATTTTATTTTTACGCTTATGTAAATATTCATTACAGAAAGCATCGCAATCAGAGGCTACTTTTCTTTTTCTGCTCATCCAATGAGTAACCTCTCGTGACGGAGTGAAGGATGTCCAGTCCTCATTCTCCACATTACAGTCTGGTGCAATATTTCCTACACAAAACCCATGTCTATCCAATTCGTCACATTGTTTTATTACACTATCAGCTATCATTAAATGTGTAACCCATGTAGCCATTTGTATACCGCCTTTCTCTTTATTCCATATTGTAACAAATCCAAAATTACTGCGCTTCAGTAAAACATCTCGCTTTAATTCTCGCTCTTAATTCAGTTAAAGCTGTTCTATTACTATCATATTTTAATAATGACATTGCTTCATCATAGGCAACCCATTGGAATTTACTATGCTCTTCTGAAATCTTAATAATATCCTCTGTAAGTTGGAATGCAAATTTATATTCTTTAATGACAAAACAATATTTACCCCCATTTTTTCTGTATTCATCTGAATATATTTCTGCTGGAATAGTAGAAATCGAATCCAATTCTTGGTTGTCATAAATATTTTGATTACTCATTCCCTTGATCCTTCCACAGCTTGATTCCACACAACTTATATATTTCCATGACAACAGGTTCTTTGCCTTTTATATAGCTGTCAATATCATGCGGATATTTCTTTGCCATTTCAATTTTTATTTTGCTGTATTTTTCGCAATATTCAGGGTTCTTTCTAAGATAATCCCTGAAAGCTAAATGTTGCCTTAACTCTGCATTATCCTTGTGACAAACATATAAATGATGTTTCATGAGATTTTCTTTTTCTTTATCGCTGTACCCAAAAGCTTCCCTGCCTATGATTCCTAAATCTCCTCTATGGTCATAACCAATAATAGCAAGTTTTTCTATGATAATAAGTAGCATTCCGTCGTCAATGATAATGTCAATATCTATAACAGGCTTTGCCCACAGACCGACAACGGAGGTACTCCCGACATGCTCAAAAGAAATAATATTGTCATTGATTAAGGGTAATATTTCGCTTTTTATTTTTTCAAATTCTTCAGCCCATTATATGGCTCGATAATTATTTTCCTCATTTTACACCACCTAATATAAATAATGTGAAATAGAATATAAATTTATAGCCTTAAGCTAGTTTTTCAGTATTAATAAATGAATACATTAGCTCTCTTGCCGTTTC
>JAKSAU010000442.1 GCA_022361535.1 Desulfobacterales bacterium | reverse complement strand
GCATATCATCTTGTCTTGATTGCCGAATCCAGGGGACCGGTCAACACCTCGTCCGGTATCAAGCTTTTTGCAGATATGGCATTCAAAGACAATGAACTACCGGAACTGGATACCCTTTTAGTTTCAGGAGGTGCAGGGGTCCCAGAGGCAAGCCACCACCCTGCCATACTCGATTTTATCAAAAAGCAATTCCCCAAGGTCCGTCGCATCGTTTCCATTTGTACAGGAACCAGAATTCTCGCAGAGGCAGGTATTCTCAATGGCCGACGCGCCACAACCCATTGGTCTGAAACCCAATTCCTTGAAGACACGTATTCTGACATTGATGTGGCCCCGGACAACATTTTTGTCAAAGACGGCCAGGTTTACTCATCTGCCGGTGTAACTGCTGGTATTGACCTGGCGCTGTCACTGGTCCAGGAAGACCATGGAAGAGACCTGGCACTATATATTGCCAAACAACTTGTGGTTTTTATGAAGCGCCAGGGAGGCCAGTCACAATTTAGTACAAGCCTTGTCCGCCAGACTGCTGCCAGAGGAAAGCTTGAAAAAATACTTAGCTGGATGAAGGATAATCCGGCCCAAAATCTTTCTGTAGATAAATTGGCTTTTCGCTGCGCCATGAGCGAACGCAACTTTTCCCGGACCTTCAAGAATGAAACAGGTATGACACCCGGTAAATTCGTAGAAAAGATGCGGGTGGAAATAGCAGCAGAACACCTTGAAATAAACGATACCGGACTCAAAAAAATTGCCCTTGACAGCGGATTTAAAAGCGAAGAAATGATGCGCCGGGCATTCAAACGACAACTGAACGTCCTGCCTCATCTCTATCGCAAGCGATTTGGCAGATAAAAACAAAAAAAGGAGAAGCACAATGGATAACAACGCACCCGCAGAATCAGGCAAAAAGAACCTGGCTATTATGCTCTTCCCGGATGTTGAAGTCCTGGATTTCGCTGGCCCATTTGAAGTTTTTTCAGTCTTTAATGAACTCAACGATTACGAACGCCTCAATGTGTATACGGTCGCAGAGGACACTGATACCATCCTGGCCAGGAACGGACTTAAGGTAGTACCGGACTATCCACTAAACACAGCACCAACGCCTGACTATCTGATTATTCCCGGTGGGATTGGTACTCGGGTCTTATTGGAAAACGATATCGTTCTCAACTGGATCTCGAAGGTTTCCAAGACTTGCGACAACATCATGTCTGTTTGCTCAGGAGCACTCATTCTTGCAAAATTAGGATTGCTCAAGGGCCTTTCCGCGACCACCCACTACCAAATATTTGACGAACTTAAAAATATAGAGCCAGATGCAAATATCATACAGGATCAGCGATTTACTGATAATGGTAAAATTCTCACATCTGCCGGTGTTGCTGCTGGTATTGATATGTGTCTGTATATGGTGGGACGACTCCACGGACAAGATCAGGCAAAGGCAACAGCCCAGTATATTGAATATCCATTTAAATAAACTACACAGTACGATTAATTCGCTAAAAGGATTGGAGGCCGGCTGATAGAGGTGAATGCGATAATACTCTTGGCAGTACGTCTGTTAGGATCCAATAATCCCTGATGCTCAAGGCTTGACTTGATACCCGTTTTCCCATATTTTATTACTTTAATTACACAATTTCACGTTTTAACGCTTATATTAACTCCAGTTTGCACCTGGAAAGATATAGGACGTATTGATAATAATTACAGGAGGAAAAATGAGAGTATCTAAATCACTATTGCTTATCTTGGCCGTCATTCTTATGCTGGTTCCGTCTCTTCTCTTTGCAGCTGACAAAGTGATTCTTTCAAATGGAGAATGGGCTCCCTACCTGGGAAAAAATTTAAAGAACGGTGGTCCCACAAGTGATGCGGTAGCCCAGGCTTTTAAAGCTGTGGGCGTTGAAGTGGAGTACAAATGGTACGGAGAAAGCTGGAAACGCGCCTACCACGATGCATTAGCCGGGAAAAAAGTACAAGGTACTTTAGTCTGGTCAAAGAAACCGGAACGTGAAAAAGAAATGCATTATTCAGAAGGTATGCTCATCCCGGGACAAAAAACTGTTTTTTTCCACCTGAAAGACAAAGCATTTGACTGGAAAACCATTGACGATCTTAAAGGGCTAAAAATTGGTGGCCGCTTAGGATATACTTATGGAGAAGACTTCGACAATGCAGCAAAAGATGGTGTATTCAGACTTGAAGAAGCAGATAAAGAGATCGTAAACTTTAAAAAACTTCTGGCCGGCAGACTTGACCTTGTGGTTGTGTCTGAAGACATCGGTAATGAACTGCTGAAAAAAGAGATGCCCGCAGATAAATCTGCCCTTATTACTTATCATGATACACCGGTTAGAGTTACCGGATACCATCTGCTGCTAACCAAGGCTCTGCCTGAAAATGAAGCACTGATGAAAAAATTTGATGAAGGTCTTAAAAAGCTGATGGCCGACGGCACTTTTGACAAGATTATGACCGCCAAGTAAGCTTAGACAACTCTTTTGAATTACAAGAGGATTCATCTGCTATAGATGGATCCTCTTTGTTTATAAATATGACATCACGCAGTAAAAAACTACAATTATACCCTTGCCGGTAAAGCTTAATTTATTCCAGACAACTCCTGACAAAAGATTGCATTTTGAAAGGATAAGATTTGCCAGACCTTACCAACAAAGTTAGTTTTTAACGCTATAGAGCAACTCTCAAATCAAATTTCCGATTGGCCCTGGTGAACAAGGGTATCCCATATAACAAATACCGGCTCGTTAGTTCTAAGAAGCGGCTACCGAATTTTTTTTAAAAACAATCGTTTGAGGAATTACGCCGATTAAGCTCTTTCGCTCATCAGGCTCATGAGTTGGGTCACGAGTACAAGCAGTTGGGCTTCAAGCATCTCACGTTGTTGTTGTGCGCTTTCAGAGTTGTTTCCGGCCAGAGCGGCAATCTTTTTTTTGATTTCCTTTATTTTTTGCTGGAGTTCTTTTATTTGCTCATCGACAGCGGATTGAGGGCTCTCACTCCCTGAAGTTTTTTCTGTCATCTCTACAGGGATGCTTTCCCCAGAACGACCCTTTTCCGTTTGTTCCGCCTCACCCTTTTTGGATTGGGCACCGTCTCTTTCCTGAAGGTTGCCGGCCTCATGGGAAATATTGACATGATAGTTCGCGCTTGACACTGAAGAAACCTGATCCTCCCGGTTACCATTTGTTTTTACCTGGACACTGCCAACTAAAGGAGATTTTTTTGTGTAAATGACTGATGATAGATTTGATATGGTTATGGACTGGTTTTCTGAAATGCTCATGGCAAAAATACTCGTGTTTTTAATCCAACGAAAATGTCTATTTTTAAAACAACAGACAGAAGACCATCATTACAATCTATGAAGAATAATCGGTTATAAGTCAGCGTCACTTTAACAAATAGTACAGTTTTTCCGGTTCACGCTTGGGGTTGGGATTTAAATGAGCTCTTCTTAAGCATCCAATCAAGACAGACCTGTACACCCTGAATTCCTTGCAATCCAAAACAATACAGCCGTTGACATATACTGTGTGATTGCGTATCAAATAATATCTGGTTTAATTTAACGATTTCGCTTATTTAACTTTGCCACATCAGTTTAAGCACTTTTTGAACTCTTTATCTTTCCCAAAATTGGTAATAGTGTCTGTTGGGTTTAAAGATTGATGATAACCGAAAAACCTCTCAATTTTTACAAATGCTATTACCAACAGGGTTGGTATGTTATTGGGGATAAATATTCTTTATAAAGTCAGTTTAAAACTTTCTAGTCTGGCAGAAATATAGGAGAACTAAAATGAGAAAAAACAGAGTTCAGATATTTTTGGTCAGTATATCACTATTCATATTCAGTGTAGTTCCAGCTCTGGCAGGCTCGCACGATACCCTTATTGAAAAAATCGACTCGTCCTTTACATCTGTAAAACCATATCCAATGGTTTCACAGGAAATAGAAAACTTAACTATTGAGCAAGCATACGATATTCAGGATAGCTTCGTTAAAAAAAGAACGAACAGCGGCGAAACTGTCATTGGATACAAAGCTGGGTTAACTGCTGTACCGGCACAAAAAAAATTTGGTGTATCTGAACCTGTTCGTGGGACTCTTTTAAAATCTATGTTGCGCTGGCCTGGAACGCTTTACAAAAAAAATTACGGCCTATTGTTTATCGAAACAGAGATAGGGTTCAAATTTGGCAAAGATATTACCGAGCCGGTAAAAGATATTGAATCTTTAAAAAAGGCCGTGGATATTGTATTCCCGGTCATTGAACTGCCAGATCTATATTATTCCAAAATAAAAGAGGTAAGGGGACTGGATATCATAGCAACCAATGTAGCGGCCAGGCAGGTGTTGATTGGAAAAGCATTGCCTGTAAATGCGTATGATCTGAATGCAGTTAATGTAAAACTCTTTTATAATGATCAAGAGGTTTCCAACGGCTTTGGTAAAAATGCACTTGGAGACCAGTGGAAAGCGCTTCAATGGACCGTGAACAACATCCTGAAAAATGAAGGGAAGGTCAAAAACGGATATATTGTGATTACCGGATCTTTGACAAAAATGATGCCTGTCAAACCTGGAAAATACTTAGCTGACTTTGGAAACTTCGGCATTCTGGAATTTGAGTATAAGTAAATGACTCCGCAATAAACCCATCATAAAAGTCTTTACTTTGAAAGGATTTGCAGATATCAGAAATAGATAAATGATTTTCAGGGGACTCTTTCGGCTATAGACACTACTTAAACGGTTTATCCATCATTCTCGAACCTTCTCATATTATTCAAAAGGGTGAATCCGGATGAAAACTCTAATTCTCAAGTCAGATTTAAAAACTATAGTTCACAGCTCCTGACTTAAAGATCAGATCTCATTTTGTGACATGGAAGCCAGTCCGGGGCCGTATCCTGACTGGCAGATAAATCATTTAGATTTACATCGGTAATACAACTCTTAAGTAAGGAGGAAGATATGCAGATTGATTTTCATCATGCAGTAACTTACGTAGCGGCAAGACTGGCGGGTATCGACAAGGGCGATGCTGAGATTATTGCCTATGCAGCGCAATATGTGGATGATGCCACATCAGAAGGTACGGTTCATTTTTCCAATAATGCCATGTATCACAGGGTGGCTTCTGCCCATGGCATGACCGATCCCAGTAATCTTAAACGGTCCATAAAAAATCACATGGTCTGGCTGCCGTTTCATTTTCTTCCGGGAAATGGCGGGCTTGCACATGATCAGGATGTTGAGGGCGGTTTTATTAATAAGATTGTCTGTAAAACCAACAGCCTGGTGGCACAGGAAATGGTAACCAGGGCCATTGAAGAAAAAGACAAACCATACGGTCTTCATCGCTTTGGGGTAACCATGCATGTATATGCCGACACTTGGGCACATTATGATTTTGCAGGCGTAATCCATGATATCAATGAGGTTGAGGATGCAGAAGAAGTTGGCGATACCAAAGTTTTCTCAAAAGGTTTAGGCAATTGGTGGCGTGATTTCCTGGATGATACTATTCCACCTTTAGGGCATGGCAGGGCCAATGTGTTTCCGGATATGCCCTTTTTAAAATGGAAGTATGAAAACTATCAGAAGCAAACAATCGTTCATGACAACCTGGAAACTTTCTGTGACGCTGCAAATCATCTGTGTATGGCCATGGAACGGTATAAGGCTGGTGATCCCAATTATTCAGCCAATGGTATTGGTGCGGAAGACAAAGAAAAAATTAAAAATCTGTTTAAGAACACCCTGGAAAAAGATGGAGAAAAACGCCACGAGGTCTGGCTAAAAAAAATAGAACAAGGGCATTTCAGCTTTGGTGCGGAAAAATTGTCTTATGCGGGCAAAGGGAAAAATTCATGGAAGAAGCAGGCCTTAGGTTCTAATTTTGATGATACGGTTCATGCTTACTCTCCTGATTTTCTTGACAGCAATTGGAAACTGTTTCATGACGGAGTTCTGGCCCACAGGTTCTATGTGCTACATGAACTGCTGCCAAAATACGGGATCTGTGCGGCTTAAAAACGAAACCTGAACCTGGTTTGATAAAAATTAAGAATACAATCTAAAAGGAAGGCGATATGATACGGCGGTAAAACCGGAACCGTAAAAAAACACGATGCTGGAATATCTTTTAAGGGACTAAAAAATCTGGCCTGTGATCTGAGCTCAATCGAAATTCAGACCTATGTGGGGGATGTTGACGTCCTGATTGAAAACAAGACCGACCCCATAGATCTTGAAGAGTGTCTCAAATTCCGGGGACAGTCTAAAGCACTCAGTTAAACACTCCGAAGAAGTAGAGGGGTGGCATGCCGACGGTCGCCAAACGGCATTTAAGGATTTCCAACGAGCACCCAGTCGTCAGTTGAGCTGGCCCCTTTGTAGTTCGAGCGGCGCATAAGCTGCCATGCAGGGATCATGAACACCGGCCCGATTCCCGATTTCGGGCCCGCAATGTGCATACCCAGAAGCAAGCCACCATTCTTTCTGCTCGTGCATGGTGAACCGCTGTCGCCGCCTCTGGTAGAGGCTCGCCCTTCGATAAGCTGCTGATGAAAGACCAAACCAACGCCGGAGTAGTTGATCCCAAACCCGATTATCGGGCGAGGAGATTGGTTTTCCGCCTTGACGGGGGCGCGTCCAGGGACCTGGATCCAGTAACTATTTGGAATATCAGTATGATTTCCCGCATAGCCTTCGAGCTTTAGGCCGCCCAGGCATTGCCGCAGCGCCTCCAGGTCTTCGATAACACTAGCTTGTGCATCGAAACTATATTTTTTGTTAGCCACCATTTCACCGCGGATGTTGCGGGTTTCTCCAACGTGCCTTCTATCTTTTCGGATCTGAACGGTGCCAATAAAAAAATTCGGAGGCCTCCTTTTCGTAATGCTAAAAACATGTCGACAGCCTATGGCAAAGGTCTGTTCATCCTCTTCGGAGCGCTTTACCACGCATGTGATCACTCCCAAAGCGTTATGGTCACCAGCATTCCTCTTGGGCCTAACGACTATCTGATTGCTCTGCGGTACGATGCGAGCGTATTCGTCGGCGCTGACCACATCGGTCGGGATGGCGCAGAGACGTCGCTCCCCGTTCAACGTCGAGTAACTGAACAGGAACTTGGGGAGTTCTTCATCTGGATTCTGTTCTTCCTCTGACGTCCACTTTTTCTTAACTAAAAAACGAACACAGGGCTTTCGAATTAGCTTTACATCACCCGAAGCCTTGCGTCGACGTTTGAAGGAGATTGAGACGTCGATAACGTTTCTGTATGCGCGGCAGAGTTCCGCAGACCTGGTCTCGACAAGCTCCTCCACTATAGTCGATTGGGCTTCCCGATCCAGTTGATTGAACGCTGACCTTGCGGCCGCCACTTCAGTGGGATGGCGGACCTTGGTCTCGGCTTCCGTCTGCTTCATCCATTGCCGAACTGTGAGGGATTTCGCCATGGTAACAGCCTCCTTTCGTGTTTTAGCCACTTCCAATAAAATGGCCGGCTGACTCATTCGATCGTCAATGCCGCACTCACCTCTTCCCTATTTCCGATTGTGATATCATCCAGCGTCAATCCGGACTCAGCGCCTCCCTCTGCTTTCAGTAATACACCTTTGACATTTTCCAAAGGTATGGTCGAATTCGGCTGTCCTTCTACCAGCAAGGTTACGTCGATACCTTTGGTCGACGGGTTGGAAGACGTTACTGTGATCTTCGTTCCACTCATGTCAAAGGAGGTGTCCAAGAGCGAGTCGGCAAAACTCTGGACGACCTCAGACGGCCCCGCGGACTCAACTGGAAGCAACATCATCGAACCACTGCACCGCGTCCCTATCTCGCCTCCGGACAAACTTAACAGTTCGGTTTTCAAGTCAGGGGTCAGCTGGCCGTTCGGAGTATGGTCTTTCTCCTTTTGATACCTGATCAGCATCTGTCGGGTCTGTTGACCCCATACCCCGTCGATATTCTTGCCTCGTAAGCAAAGAGCCGCCTGAATCTGTCTTATTTCCTCTCTGTTCACGTCCGTCGATAGACTTGCTGATGTTGCTGACCTCAACTCTTCAGGTGAGAGCTCGCTGCCTTGCTCCTCTGTTACCTGAGGTTTCTCTACCGTTTTGAGGTCATCCATGTTCTCAATCTCGATCTGATCATTGGGTGCTGGTGGTTGGCTGCCCAGCTCTCGCAGTGCTTCCTTGATCTGGGCCACTTTGACTGATTGAGGAGGAGAAGTCTTATCCTCCCGCAGGGTGACAGAGACTTTGTCGTCGACCACCTTCGCGTCGGTCACAGTGTAGACCACGCCGTTGATCTTGGGTGTGTTAAGGTTCTGGATGCTATCCGCAAAGTCCTGCAAATCCGCTTGCTTGCCTCGGTCCGCAGGTGGGATGACACTCGACAGTCCAGCGGTGGCAGGCGGCGGGCTTTCAAGCCGGCGGTCGCCGGGATCGCCCTGGGTCCCGGTCTTGTCGTAGAGCGTTCCGAAGGGATGGGCGCCCGGGGTCAAAGTCTCGATCGCCATATAGCGGAAGGTGTTGAAAGCGATGTACTGATACGGATAGCGGGGCACGGTAAACTTGCCGGTCTCGTTGCTGATCGACTGCCGAGCGCGCTTGATCGCATCCGGATCGAATTTGGTGGCTGGCGTAGTCCGGCCGCCCCACCTGAAGATATCGATCCAAATGAAATACTCGCTCTCCGTTTGAATGCGCTCTTGCAGCTCGCGTGGCTTGATGACCGGATAGGCACCCTTGGCCGCGTAGTGCACGATGACGACCTTGAGGCTCACAGGTGTGCCTTGCACAAGCACGGGATCCTCCTCCCCGGCCTGAGGAGCAATGGCATCCATCCCCGGCAACTGGGTGGGCAACGAGGGAAGGCCGGCGGCTGCGAAAGCAGCGGTCTCAGCAAGCTGAGTCGCGCTGTCGATAACATCGAAGATCCGATTGTTGAGCTGTGAATTGTCCGCTAGGGAATTGAATCCCTGCAGACTCCAACCCTGGCCGAAATTCAGCTGAAACTCCACATTACCGAGACCGGAGGAGCTGGACACCACATATTGCTCGTCGAAATCGGGCAGATAGACCACGTCGAGATTGCCCCGCATGGGTTGATAGGCATAGGCAGAGTTGTCGTTCGTGACGGCACGTCTGTTCTGGCCCGTCGTCGGAGGTTGTGTGGCTCCAGCTACCGGCGGGGTGCGTTCACGACCGGGCAAGCCGGGCGCCACACCGGGAAGGTCGGTTGCTGGCTCGGCATCCTCCTCCTCATCGGACTGCGCCTTCGTGTCCGTTCCACGGCTGATGAATTTGCTATCGATCCGCAAGCCCTCCTTAAATCCGCCGGGATATCTTGTATTACCGTTTTCATCCCACATGCGGCGGACCACGACGAAACGACCGTCGGCTGACACAACGCCCTCTGCCAAGAAGACATCCGTCCGCACGGGAAAGGACTCGAAGACGTTGATGAAGGGTCTGGGCAAATAGAAGCGGAATCCTTCCATTTCATCCGCTTTCTCCTGCATCCTGTCGGTCCATTCGACATACTGCGACGGTGACGGGACCTTGCGGACGGTTACCTTGGCGCAGCCCACCAAAACAAGGGCCAAAACGGTCGCTCCGATGACGGCAAGCGCCGCACGCGAGAAGTCTCTCCCACCTCGTTCACTTCGGCGATGTGCTGACATCTGCCCGCGCTTCTCCTGTTCAGCCGCCAATGATGCAACAATATCGATGATTATAGTTACTAAATTTGCGTCTCGTTTCAGCCATTTCTTCATTTTATCGCCTCCCCCGAGTAATGCCCACAAGGTCCGTCGTATTTTGGAACTTTTCTGAGTTCAGAACCAATAATTTTGGACCATAACTAAAACAGGCAATCCCTTACCAGCATTAAGGTAAAGATTGAGCGTTAGAAGAATGGTCCTATCTTGAACGTGGAAATATTAACAAATAATTTTGCTTTTTTCTGTTAAAGCCCGAGTTTGTAATGTTATCCCGTTAGATGACCTAAACAACCACCGACTCAAATCCGGTGGGATTAAAATCGTGGACAAAAAGGCCAGAAATACCGGTTACTGGCCGGTTGGTAATGACTACTCGATAACTAATGCTACCCGCCTAAAGACGGGGGTTTAAACCCTAACAGAAAAAATGAAAAATGATAATATTTCAATAGCAGCTAAGCAACCGCCTGTAAATAGAAAATTTGAATGAACCCATTGAGAAAAAACCGATCAATCATGGTATTAAAGCTCTTTTTTTCAGATGCAAGCCTGTACACAATATATCTTGGTTGGAAAATTTTCATCAAAAGCGGTCAATGATAAGAATACCGGGCTATCAATTTCATAAAAGCTCTAAGGTATGGGTAGTTTCAACAACTGAATTCTACTACTTTTCCTCAGTAACTTATCCCCAAATTCAGAATGTATTCCATAAAGGGTAAACATCTTTAAAAATGACGTTAGTTTTATCTGAAACACACATACAATCATTCTGGACTTGTGTGATTTGCTTTTATTTAAAACTGCATTATTTTACATTTAATAATCGGCATGTTAGCCGTAACCGTTCAACCAGGGAGG
>JAKSAU010000637.1 GCA_022361535.1 Desulfobacterales bacterium | reverse complement strand
ATTTTTTAAAAAAATTCGGCAGCCGCTTCTTAGAACTAACGAGCCGGTATTTGTTATATGGGATACCCTTGTTCACCAGGGCCAATCGGAAATTTTTTTGAGACTTGCAATAGAAATAAAAAAACAGCGGCTTTTGATAAACAAAAGCCGCTGTTAATGTCTATAACGTTACGGGTGTAGCAAAAGGGGGCTATATCATGGCGTCAAGTGCACCAGGACCCACTTTCCAAACTCCGTCTTCTTTGACAAGCGTGTAAGTTGTTTCAAATTCATGCTCTTTGATCAGGCCGAAAACCCAGCCTACAATCCTGTACAAAGGATTAATACTTCTCAATGCGGTGGTGTTAAGCGTTACCACAGCCTCTTCTTCGCCCATTTCAACCACTTCGGTTTTCATGAGAATGGGATGCATGTGAAGATAGCTTTTTTTATACCCACGGTTTTTGGCTTCATCTTCTTTGAGTCTAATGTAAAGCTCAACCAGATTTACATCATTTTCGTTGACCAGGGCGTCTTCGCTCATAAAATCCGCCATGGATTCATCCAGCATAAAGTAGGCTTTGGCAAAGCCTTTTACAGCTGATTCAGGGGTGTTTCCTTCTGCCGACCAGGCAGAGGTAGTAAACAGACAGAGTGCAGTTACCAGGACGGCTGTCATGGAAATCAGTCTGGAACATGTTTTCATGTGTCGTCTCTCCTTATACAAATCAATTAACAATAATTATTGGGATTCTAATAGCAAATACGCTGCTAATATACAATGGGTTAAACGTATTGTAAGTATAGTCTTTTGTCTAAGTGTGCAGGTTTGAATGCAAATTGCCTGACAGGCAGCATGCTGAAAGCATTACCGGGACTGTCTGCACATTGACATGGTCAAAACCCGTATTAGCTTTAATACCGGTTACCATTTAAAAGGGCTAAGGGGGGCCATGCTCAAAATTTCAAACAAGGTATCCATTCCAGACTCCAACGTTATTATCCGATCCATACGGGCCAGGGGGCCTGGTGGACAAAATGTAAACAAGGTGTCCTCAGCAGTTCATCTCCGGTTTGATATCCGAGAATCTGATCTGCCTGATATATATAAGGAAAAACTGCTGGCCCTAAACGACCGACGTATTTCCCAGGATGGGGTGATCGTTATCAAGGCAATGACCCATCGAAGCCGGGAAAAAAACAAGGAAGATGGAATGGCAAGATTAGTCGCCCTGATCAGGGAGGCTGTAAAAGAACAAAAGAAACGCAAACCCACCCGTCCCAGCCGGGCATCTAAAAACAAACGGCTTGATTCAAAAGCCCGGCATGGAAAAATAAAAGCGCTAAGAAAGAAAATAACATATTAATCCTTTTTCTAAAGGAGATGACACATGACACAAGACTTGTTTTCCGAGTTTTCCATTAATGAATTTACATTTAAAAATCGTCTGGGTGTCGCACCCATGACCCGGATGTCAGCATCATCAAACAGTATTCCCAGGCAGGATGTATTGGACTTTTTAGTTACCCGGGCCAAAAATGGTGCCGGACTTGTTTATACGGAAGCCATTGTCACGGACTATGAAAGTGCTCAAGGATATCCTGGCCAGGCAAGGATTTTAAACCAGGAGCAGGTAGATGCCTGGAAAAAAACCACGGACGCTATCCGCAGCCACGGGGCGATTTCCATCTGCCAGATGTTCCACTGCGGGCGCATGGCCTATGACGGTATCAACCCGGCCAACCGGGTCATTGCGCCAAGTCCTGTGGCACCTGCCCAGGACAATCCCATGACAGAAAAACCCTATGATCTCCCGGTAGAGATGAGCCGTTTTGACATGGATCATGTGATTAACGGGTTTGTGGAAACTGTTAGGGGAGCTGTTGAGGCAGGATTTGACGGTGTTGAACTGCATTGTGCCCATGGGTATCTGCTTAATCAGTTTTTGTCTTCCTATTCCAACCAGCGCACCGATGCATACGGCGGGTCCATGGAAAACAGGTTCCGGTTTATACATGAGGTGATCCAGGCAGTACGACCGGAAATTCCATTGGAAAAACTTTTGGTGGTCAGGATCTCAAACTGGGGAATCGCTGATATGGATGTTTCATTGTTCAAGGACAAACAAGAATGGCAGGAGATGATCACACTGTTTGCCAACGAGCCGATTGATGGTATTTCCGTGTCCTGCTACGATGCAGGTGAAACGGTTTTCGGAACAGAGCAGACCATGGCTGAGATTACCCGTGAAGTAACGGATCTGCCGCTTATGGTATGCGGAAAGATTCATGACCGGGAAAGTGCCCAGGCCGGTCTGGCCCATGCAGACCTTGTGTTGTCAGGAAAATCCATGCTTTTGAACCCCAATTGGGTTGAGGATGTAAGGGCTGGCAAACCAATGAAAGTATATGGATCTGATGAAGCCGGCATTGCATATACAGAGACACCACTTCCCTAACGATAAAAGGAATGGTTGTTAACACCTACTATAAAAATTGGTGCTAATGTTTCACAGAAGCTTAGCACCCTTGTAACACCAATTAAACAATTATCCGGTAGGGTTCCATAAGAGTATTAGACACATTCTAAAAATTCAATGGAACCCTTTGGATGATTGCAGCAGTTAAACAAGAAGATGAGAAAACCCCACACAGGTTAGATTCATCATACGATCTGGACCGTATTTGTGAGGCTTTAGGAGTAGAGACGACCTCACCGGATCGCTTTGTCGATTCTCTTCCCTTTCTTGGCGGAGATGCAACCGCCGGTACTGAGAACGAATTCCAGGCCGTAGTGTCCGGCAACCGCCAGGATGTAGATCTTGCCCAGATTATAGAAGAATCCAATTATTATCAAAATCTGGTTAAACAGGCTCGAGCGGGCGATACCCCGGAACGCAGGGTAGTGGCTCTTGAACGGTTGCTAAAGGAAAAAGACGGCAAAACTTGGGAGAATTCATGGGTGAGATTTCCCCGAAGGGTTCTAAGCCAATATGCCAATCAGGTGTTTAACCAGGATCTCAAAGAAGATAAGTCAAACCCCACCTCCGGTTATCGTAAAGACGCTGCTGCTTTTGTGTTTGATAAGAACGGAGAAACTCAAATCAGGATTCCTGTTTCCTATCTTTTAAAACTTGCCCTGGCCGATGCTTTGGGAGACCAGACCAGCCTGCCTGCTCCGGTGAGAAAATGGGGACAAAAAATGCTGGCCCATTTTTCCAATGATAACTCCTCCCCCGAACTTTTTTCCTTTCACCCGGTTAAAGCCGAGGTCAGCGGTGGGGTGGGAGAAAAGCTGGCAGCCGAAACCTTGATCCGGTTTTTATTGACCCAGGCCCTGGTGGCGTATGCCGGGGAAAAGTTTGAACTCAATGAAAACGGACAGCAGGTCAATGTCTTTTTTTCAGCCACGCCTCCCGGAGACCAGAAACGGCTCAATGATATTATTTCAGATGCATTTTATCGTGAATTGTTCATGAGCCCCTGCCTGTCAGGCTGGGATCGGGGCGAAGATAAAAAAGAATATATGAGTATCTGCCACAAGGTGCTGTCAAGGAGCCAGATCAACGCTGTAAGCCGGCTCAAGGAGGCAGGGATAATTACATCCAATCTTGTGGTTCTGCCCAATACTTCCAATGTGAGCCTGGCAAATAACGGAACCCATGTCAGCATGGGCAGCTTGAAATTATCCCGTCACATGGCTGATCCTGCGTCAGGGTTTTCACCCCTTGATGAAAAATATACCGGGGACCTGGCCATTAAAATATGGGAACATTTTCTGCCTTTGTTTGCCACGACCTATAGTGCCGCACCCCAAAGATTTGATTTTGAAGACTTTCATCCTGAAAGGATGTTGGGATTCATGCCCCACGAGTTGACAGATACCCACTTGCGCATGATCTGGCGCCGATGGAAAAAGAAGGCCAACCTCAAAGTTATGGGCAAGTCTTTTACACCGTTTGGACCTGTTTGGCTGGACCGTCTTATCGCAAACGTTTTCAGACTCAAAGGCGACTTCATTCCCGACGGCCGGCTCATTGATTACTTTACTTCGGTGATGAGTACATTCCAAAGCCCGGCCTTGGACGGTCGTCTTGAGAGTGAAGATCGTCTTAAATATGATTTGACGGAAATGGGTGTGTTTGATGCGCGTATGCCTTTATATCAACTGGTCCGGTTAAGAAAATTTCACCAAATGGGATACTCCGGGTTTGAGCACAGGTATTTTTCAGTATTTGAAAACATCCAAAGGGACATGGGAGGTGCTGCAGACCTGCAACTTCTCATCACTGCTTTGGCCCAAAAATATATTTATTCAAAACAGGTTGGCCACCATACAATTCCCAACATCCCTGCGGTAGAAAGTGAGCGGCGTCAGGTGTTTTTTTGCACAGCCATTGGGATTCCCACATTTTTCGTAAAGACCCGAACCCAGAATAAATTTCTTTCAGGGATTCTGGAAAAAGCTGCTAAAACCCGTCCCAGCAGAAGATACCCTGGCTACACACGGGTGTTGGTCAAAGAATATCAGCGTGCACTTATTGGGATACTCAGACAAGATGGGGCAGATCTGATTGAATCCTTTAAACTGTCTTCCTGTCTGGATGATCTTGAAAAAAGGATTAACCGTCCTGAAACCAATGCAGCTTGGGGGAGGTTGACACAAGGCATCCTGGATCAGAAAACTACAAAGCCCATGTCCATGCCAGGCAAAACCTTTAATATGAGAGCAGAGGAATATTACGCCCATACCCTTAAAAATTCTCATATCAGCCAGGGCTTTGATCAACTGGATAAAGCGTTTGAGAAAATGGATCTTTGGGCCAGATACAGGGATACGGCCTACGGACAGGCTATCGAGAGCATCCTGGGCCAGGAAGATATGTTTCGTTTTCTCAAGTCTATGCGCGAAGATTTCATGGATGGCGACCACACCGTAATCAGGCTTAAAAAAGTTATTTTCCTGATCATTCTTGTGGTCAGCCGGGAGATGCAGACCTGGGAAGAAGATGTTTAGTTTTTCCTCATATAGAGCACATCTTATTTTAGCGGGTTTTTAGCCTTAAATTAATCGATTTAAAATAAATTCGGTGCATAATGCCTGGACTATGAAACACCAGTATATTGAGCGTGAAACAAAACAGGTAAAGACTGAACTCCTAAAAGCGGATCCCATTGTTAACACAATATATTCCTCGGTCCGTGAAAATGCCCATTTAGTGTTCAACCTTCTGATCTCAGCCCGGATGTCCGCCCTGATCGGGGCTGTTTCCTACGACTTACCCTTTCAAAAGCCTCCTGTATGTAAAAAGGTGTTTATGGCCTCCCATGGCATTGACCTGGAAGAGATTGTCGGTGAACTGGCTGAGCTTGATACCTACAGGAAAATATTTGAACGGCAGATCCGGTATTGGCGGTTAAGGCCCATGCCGGCTGATCCTGGTACAGTGGTTGCTCCGGCGGATTCACGACTGCTGTTAGGGTCTTTTTCCAGGGGGAAATCTCTTTTTATAAAAGATAAGTTTTTTGGCTTTCAGGAACTTTTGGGACCGGATAAACCCCAATGGCTTGAGGCGTTTGATTTGGGCGATTATGCCATATCCCGGCTGACCCCTGAAAAATACCACTATAACCATACGCCTGTGGCAGGAAAGGTCCTGGATATTTATGAAATTGACGGATGCTTTCATTCCTGCAACCCGGGGGCTGTGGTTCAGGCTGTGACACCTTATTCTAAAAACAGGCGGGTGGTCACAGTGATTGATACGGATGTGCCGGGCGGCACCGGTGCAGGTCTTGTGGTCATGGTGGAGGTAGTAGCCATGATGATCGGCCGGATTGTCCAGTGCTACAGCAGCCATCAATACGACACACCCCAGGAGGTGGCACAGGGAATGTTCATGGAAAAAGGATGCCCTAAAAGTCTTTTTAGGCCGGGCTCGTCCACCACCATTTTGATGTTTCAAAAAAATAGAGTCCGGTTCTGTGAGGATCTTTTGGAGAACCAGAAACGGACAGATGCGGTAAGTCGCTTCAGTCAAGGATTTGGTAGACCACTTGTGGAAACTGAAGTCGCAGTCCGATCCATGATCGGACAGGCGTTGCCCCGCCATTAACCTAAAGGTAAGGAGTTGTTAAATGGAGCCCATAGTATTTGTCATTGCACTTGGCCTGATGATTTCAGGTGTACTTGGATGGGGTTTTTTCACCCTGCCCAAAGAAAGATGGCAGATGGTTGCCGCCTTGCCCATTAAAAAATATGGTCATGGCCAATGGAAAGGTCTTAATTTGACCTGGTATGGCCTTTTATCAGCAAATGCCTATACCTTTGGGGTTATCATTTGTGTTATCCTGGCTGCGTCCGCAGGTGTTCCCATCCCTGTACTTGTTTTCTTAACCCTTTTACTTTTGGGAGTTACGATTCCGGCTTCCAAAATAATCGCCCGGATCGTAGAAAAGAAAAAGGCCACCCTTACTGTTGGTGGTGCGGTCTTTGCCGGAGCTGTGACTGCGCCGTGGATGATTACCCTTGTCAACCATACCTTGGGGGAAACCTATGGGTTTTATGTGCCAGTAGCTGTGATGATGGCCTGCATAAGTATTGCCTATACCTTTGGCGAATCCTTAGGACGGCTTGCCTGTCTGAGTTTTGGTTGCTGCTATGGCAAACCCCTGTGCCAGTGTTCGCCAAGAACACAAAAACTTTTTTCCCGTTTCAATGTGGTTTATACGGGGAAAACCAAAAAAGTGTCCTATGCTTCGGGTATGGACGGTCAAAAAATGATTCCCATCCAAATGATTACAGCTATTATTTACGCAGTGTCAGGTCTTATAGGTACCTGGCTTTTCCTTGCGGGTATGGTTGGAACAGCCTTGATCGAAACCCTCGTGGTCACACAGATTTGGCGGGTAGTGTCTGAATTTTACAGGGCGGAT
>JAKSAU010000891.1 GCA_022361535.1 Desulfobacterales bacterium | reverse complement strand
AAAGGCTACGCCTTGGCTGACCCGGATAACCTCTTAGAACCCTTTTGTTTTCCCCTCGAACTTCAGGAACAGATTTACCATTTCCAGGAAGTTGAAACCACCATGGATACAGCGAAGCTACTTGCCAGAGATGGTGCCCCGCATATGAGTTGCTGTGTGGCCGAGCACCAGACCAAAGGAAGGGGAAGGCTCAACAGGGAATGGGTTTCAGACCGGGGCGGATTGTGGTTTACCCTTATACTCAAACCGGACATACCTCCACCCATGGCTTACATTTATAATTTTGCCGCCTCATTGAGCTTAAGCTGTGTGATCAACACCCTTTACAACCTTGAAACCCGGGTCAAATGGCCCAATGACCTGCTCCTGGAAGGAAAGAAAATTACCGGCCTGCTTTCTGAAATGGAAACCCGGGCAGATATGATACAGTTTTTAGTTATCGGCATTGGCACGAATGTGAATAATGATCCTGCCAACGATAGCTTTGATGCAACGTCCATTCAAAATACCCTGGGCAAACCTGTCTCACGGCGAAACCTTCTTTCTGAATTTCTTCTGGATTTCAAAAACCGGACGACGGAAATGGACATCCCCAAAATTATGGCGCAGTGGCGCGAGCAGACCACCACTATCGGCTCCCGGGTAAGGGTCGAAACATTGGGCAAAACCCTTTCCGGAACAGCCACCCATGTGGATGATTTAGGCACCCTTTTCATTGAAACCCGGGACGGTAAAACAGAGAAAATAATATACGGCGACTGCTTTCACACATAAAACAAGGAATACTTTCATGAACTCAACCAGACAAATTGTATTTACAGCTCTTTTTGTTGCCCTGATTGCCTGCGGAGCCTTTATTTCAATCCCCATCGGACCTGTTCCCATTGTTCTCCAGAATATGTTTGTACTTTTAGCTGGCCTTATTTTAGGCCCTGTCTGGGGACTTGGCTGTGTAGCCGTTTATCTGCTCATGGGATTTGCCGGTCTGCCCATATTCGCCGGTGGAACAGGCGGGATAGGAAAACTGTTCGGCCCCACTGGAGGATATCTTTTGGGATATTTGCCAGCCGTATATGTAACGGCAGTTCTTTCTAAATCAATGAAGAAAACCTTTGTCGGGGATCTTGTGGCCCTTATCGTGGGTTCCCTGATTGTTTATGCGATTGGAGTGCCCTGGCTGAAATATGTTTTATCCATGGCCTGGTCAAAGGCTCTTGCCGTAGGTATGTATCCGTTTCTCCCCGGGGCTGTATTAAAGATCGCAGCTGCTGCATTCATCGCCAAAAAAATCAGACCAATTATAAAAACAAGATAGAATAGCTGAAACCATGCCCAGTTCCATACTTGAGATTGATCAAATAACCCATCACTATAATGATGGAAGTCAGGGTATTACCGATATTTCATTTTCAGTAATCCCTGGAGAATTCCTCCTATTAGCTGGACGAAACGGGTCAGGTAAAACCACACTCATACGTCATATCAACGGGTTGCTTCGTCCGGACAAAGGCGAAGTCCGTCTCAATGGCAATGATATTTTCATAGATCTTTCAAATACCCGCAAAACTGTGGGTATGGTCTTCCAAGACGCCGACACCCAAATATTAGGAGAGACTGTATTTGATGAAGTGGCTTTTGGACCGGAAAACTTAAAGTGGAACAAGAAAGTTATAAATGAAAGGGTCAAAAAGACCCTGAAACAGATGGACCTATATAAATTCAGGCACAGGCATCCGGCCACCTTGTCCGGCGGCGAAAAACGCCGGTTAACCATTGCAGGTATACTTGTTATGGCACCCGAGGTTATCATTTTTGACGAACCCTTTGCCAATTTGGATTACCCTGGTTCCTGCGACCTTATGGGTATTATCCTTGAACTAAACAAAACCGGGACAACCATCGTCATGGCCACCCATGAGCTGGACCTTGCCGCTGCCCACGCCCACCGCATACTAATTCTGGATCAGGGGCAGATTTCGGCACAAGGACCGATTCCAGATCTTGGTCCACACCTTAGCCGGTATGGTCTCAAGCCCCTTAACATATGCGCCAGATGCAGCAAGGAGACATAAATGCCGCCCCTGTTTGAATATATGCCGGGAAAAACCACCTTGCATGCTCTTGACCCGCGGTGTAAATTTTTCCTGATTTGCCTTGTGGGGACAGGTATTATTTTTGCCGGTTGGACAGCCTGCTTATTTGGGCTGCTTATTCTCGTCTTATTGTTGTCCCGAGCGGGTATCCGGTTAGCAAGTTTGATCGGGCAGTTAAAACTCTTTCTTCTGTTATTGGGATTCATCATTATTGCACGTGCATTTACAACACCCGGAACCCCAATAATAAAAATATGGGATGCAGTTATAACATGGCAGGGTTTAGGCCAAGGCGGGCTTGTTGCGCTGCGGTTTCTTTTGGTCATGCTTTTGGGCCTGACCCTTACGGCTACGACGCGTCCGGCTGCGATAAAGGCTGCAGTGCAATGGGCCCTTGCTCCTTTGCCCCTGGTTCCTGAAAAGCGGGTAGGAACAATGATCAGCCTGGCTTTAAGATTTTTCCCCATGATTCTTACCCAGGCCACGGAAACGCAACAAGCCATGGATGCCAGGTGCGGACATCTTAGAAAGAACCCTTTAAAAAGGATATCAACTCTCACTCTATCCCTGTTGGGAAAAACCTTTCGCTCAGCCAATGCCATGGCTATGGCCATGGATGCCCGGTGCTATGATGATAACCGCACTGACCCTGAATTCAGTTCAAGTGGCAAAGAGCCGTTTGCCATTACAGCCGGCCTGGCTTGTTTTCTTCTGTTTTTCTGCTTTTAAACCCATACATGCCCCTTAACCAGAGTAAATTACATTTTGGTTATCCTTGATTTTGAGGTTGATCCGACCTATTTTTTGGGATAACATATTCAACATCTTTTATATCCATTACTTTTTGGATTATGTTTATTTAATAATACAACCCCGATAAGGAGGAAACATGCCAAAAAAGAACGATCCCCTTGCAGGGCCTTCCATGTTCGACCTCAGGGGAAAACAATCGGTGAGGGCTACATTTAAGCTCTCTCAAAAAGCTATCGATTCCATTGGTCTTGTGGCCATCCACATGGGCATTAAACAAAAGTCCCTGTTTGACCACATAATAGAAGATCACTCCGCCCTGGACCAGCTGGCCCAAACCATCCGGGTCAGGCAGTTCAAAAAAATACCGAGAAGACAAAAAACTTTTGTACTCAGCCGGAAAACAATTGAAGCATTGACGGCCATATCGGAAACCTATAATATGCCCCGGGATGCCCTGGTTGAGTATTCCATCAAAAAACTGGAATCCGTAATCCAGTCAGAGAAAATCAGGCATGCAGAACGGAAAAAACTGGCTGATAAAATGATGGACCGGTTCAATGAAACCCTGGCGCTTTATAAAGAATCTGTAAGCGTACTCGGGGAAGATGACCCCTTCTGCCGCCGTATGGAAAAAGCAGTTGATACCCTGAAAAAAACAGTTCAGGAAGTGGATGACTTCCTGCAAAAAAGCAAAGTACTTGAAGATTTCTAGGAGGAGACATTGATTGATGTTCAGAACCTGACCAAGTATTACGGTGAGTTTTGTGCGGTTGACGGCATAAGCCTGACCATCCAGCCCGGTGAAATACTTGGACTGCTCGGCCCCAACGGGGCAGGTAAAACCACAACATTGAGAATGCTCACCGGCTACTACACTCCCACATCCGGATCCATCCAAGTTAAAGATCTTAAAATGCCGGAAGATACCCTAAAAATAAAATCCCTGATTGGATATCTGCCCGAATCTGCGCCTTTGTACCACAATATGCTGGTATACGATTACCTGGATTATGTGGCTCGGCTGAAAGGATTGAACCAAAAAGCTCAAAAGGAAAACAGATTCAAAGAATTATCAAAGCTGTGCGGACTGTCGGCCATTATGTCAAAACCCATTGCCAACCTATCAAAGGGACTAAAGCAACGGGTGGGACTTGCACATGCAATGATGACTGATCCTGAAATCCTCATCCTGGATGAGCCCACATCAGGCCTGGACCCCAACCAAATTGCAGAAATACGGGATATCATACGTGGCATCGGCAAGGAAAAAACCATTATCTTTTCCACGCACATCCTTTCCGAGGCAGAAGCGACCTGTGACAGGATCGCCATCATTAATAAAGGAAAAAAGGTAGCTGATGACAGCACTGCCAACCTGAAGCAGAATGCCCAAAAGACGACGTTTATAAAACTCACCCTTGAAGGGACAGATAAAACATCTGCCATAGACCGTCTCACAGGTTTGGACAGCGCACTGGATATCAAGGTTCTTGACACACCTGAAGCTGCCGGTATTTCCTTTGAAATCCGCAGCCCGGGAAACAAGGATATCAGATCTGATCTCTACTTGAATATCAAAGAAACCGACTGGATTATTACCGAACTTACCAGGGAATCACAGGCCCTTGAGCAAATCTTCCAGGAACTGACACAGGAGGGTGCTGCAGCATGAAACAAGTAAAAACCATTGCCCTTAAAGAATTTAAGGACTATTTCATCTCTCCAATTGCTTATATTGTTATTTCTCTTTTTTTGATAGTATCGGGGTGGTTCTTCTTTTCCACCTTTTTCATATTCGGACGGGCTGACTTAAGGGACTTTTTCTCTCTTTTACCCATGACCTTTTCATTTTTTATTCCGGCCATAACCATGCGTTTGTTTGCCGAGGAAAAAAATGTAGGGTCCTATGAGACCCTTTTGACAATGCCGGTTTCTTTTACCCATATTGCCCTGGGCAAATTCCTTGCCGCCACAGCCTTTACCGCAGCCATGCTTTTGCCCACCCTGTCATACCCTGTATTCATTTCCACCATAGGTGAAGTGGACCCAGGCCCTGTGATCGGGGGATATCTTGGAGCGATACTCCTTGCAGCCGCCTATTGCAGTATGGGGCTGTTTGCGTCGGCTTTGACGCGCAACCAGATTATCGCCTTTATTATCGGGTGTGCATTCTGCTTTACCCTGACCATTTTAGACCGGATGCTCTTTTTTATTCCTGAGCGCCTGGTTCCGATAGTGGAATATCTTGGTGCCAATGCCCATTTCATGAATATTTCCAAAGGGATCATCGACTCAAGAGACTTGCTTTACTTTGCCTCTGTGGTCTTTATATTCATCTTCTCAACCTACATTGCCATGAAAGAAAAGAATTAAGGAGTAACCATGGGTAAGCCTTTTTTTAAAGAACATTATATAAAATTTATTTTATACACGGCGGTCATTGTCCTGGTTAATGTAGTCGGGCTGACCCTGTTTTTCAGGGCTGATCTGACTCAAAACCGCATGTATTCGCTGTCTGATGCCAGCAAAGAAGTAGTCTCCACCTTGTCTGAACCACTGAACATAAAGGTCTTTTTTTCTAAAAACCTGCCAGCCCCCCATAATAATACGGAACGGTATTTAAAAGACCTGCTCACTGAATATGCTGCCCAGGCCGGAAGATATTTCAACTTTACCTTTTACAATGTTTCCCAGGAAGGGGATATTGCGGATAAGGCGGACAGGAATCGTGAAATGGCAAGGGATTACGGCATTCAACCTGTCCAGATCCGGGTCATGGAAAATGATGAGCTCAAATTTAAGAATGCTTTCATGGGCCTTGTCATTCTACACGGTGACCTTATCGAAAAAATCCCGGCGATCACTTCAACCAACGGTCTTGAATACCAACTGACAACATCGATACAAAAACTGAACAATAAGGTATCAGCCCTGCTGCGTCAGACAGACAAGATTAATGTTACAATGTATCTGTCTTCCGGCCTTAACGCCATTGCCCCCTTGATCAACCTGCCTGAACTGCCCGGCTTGGCAAAGGCTGTTACCGACACGGTAGAGGAAGTGAACAAAAAGAGCCTTGGCATTTTTCAGTTCACCCATAAAGATATATCTGATGCAAATGAATTGGATGCAATATCAAAAAAACATGATCTCATGGCTATGAGCTGGCCGGAAATCCCGGAACAAGGCATTGAAGCCGGAACCGGCGCTGCAGGCCTGGTAATAGAATACAAAGGGGAATCCACCGCATTGCCTTTGATCACTGCTATCGAACTGCCCATCATCGGCACCACCTACCAGATGGCAGATCCCATGATCCTTGGGGAAGAGCTTTCAGCGGTCATGGAAAAGATGATCGGTATCAACAAAGATATCGGCTATCTGTCCGATCACGGGGCACCCATACTAGGCCCGGACCGCATGGCCATGATGCAGGGGCGCCCGGGCAACGGGCTGACCTCATTTGCCCGCCTTATTGAGGCCCGGTATAATGTTAAGCAGATTGCTTTGAAAGAAGACAGCATCCCTGAAGGGTTGAACTGCCTGATCATTGCCAAACCCACCCAGCCGTTCTCTGATTATGAACTTTTCCAGATTGACCAAGCCCTGATGAAAGGGACCAATATTGCTATTTTCACAGATGCGTTCAATGAGCAGGCCCAGGGTGGCGGAATGGGCATGCCTCCAACATTCGTTCCCCTTGATACGGGTCTTGAAAAACTTTTGGCCCATTATGGTGTAGAGATCCAGCAGGCCTATGTTCTGGATAAAAATGCATACAAACACCAACTGCCCCAGTCCCAGGGCGGCGGAGAGCAGACCATCTATTTTGCCCCAATGCTCAAAGAAGCCAGCATCAACAATGAGCCTGCCTTCATGAACAACATAAAAGGGCTCGTGGCCATGCAGATTTCTCCTGTCAAACCTGTAGAAGGCGGCCAGGACAGTTCAAAAATAAAAGCGACACGCCTGCTTTCTTCCTCGGATGAGTCATGGCTCATGGAAGACAATATCAACCTGAACCCAATGTTTATCACTCCACCTACAGCAGAGGGTGATCTTGCGGCCTATGACCTGGCTTATCTTTTAGAGGGTGAATTTACGTCCTATTTCAAAGGAAAACCTGTACCTCAAAAACAAAGCGGGGAAACTGACACACCTGAGGAAAACCAAGGACCTCAGAATGATCCCAATGCAGGAAAATCAACCATCCAGGGTATGACTGCTCAGAATCGTGTCATTGAATCTTCTCCCCCGGCAAAGATATTTGTACTGGGATGCGCCCAGATGCTTCACGACAACATGCTGGATGCCGAAGGCAGAACCACAAATGCCACCTTCCTGCTTAATGCTGTAGATCACCTCAATGGAGAGGATGCCATCGCACAGATGAGAAGCAAGCAGCAGACCCTGAATCCTATTGCCGAGACCAGCCCTCTAACCAAAGGAATCATAAAGGCCTTTAATATTGCCGGGTTGTCTGTAATTGTTATCCTGTTCGGTCTCGGGGTCTGGTTTAAACGGAACCTGAGAAAGAAAAAAATCGCCCAGATGTATAATTGATTTGAAGCTATGGAGTGATCATGAAAAAAGAATACCTTATTCTCATCTTAATCATAATCGGCTTGAGCGCCTACCTCGTCCTTAAAAAAGACAACCAGGTTCACTATGAACTTCCGGTTCTCCCACAAGTGGATACTGAAACAATAGACCGCATACAAATCACAAAAGCGGACCGCTCTATTATGCTTAATAAAACAGAAAACACCTGGACCTTGAACGAAGATAAGTACCCTGCTGACAAGGCCGCGGTAGATGACATACTTGATACCATAAAGGAGCTGACCCTTTCTGCGCTGGTATCTGAAGCTGGTGACCTGGCCCGCTACGAACTGGATGACGCAAATGCCGTTAAGGTAAAGGTTTTTTCCAAAGATGCTCTAAAAAGAGAATTTTCAATCGGAAAAGCTGCACCCAGCTTCAATCATACTTTTGTGATGGTGGATGGCACCAAACAGATCTTACAGGCCGATAAGAGCTTCAGAAATCATTTTGACAAAAGTGTAGGCGACCTTCGGGACAAACTGGTGCTTGAGTTTGAACCGGGAGAAATAAAAAAGATTACCTTGGAAAAACAAGGGACTTTAATGACACTTATCCCGGCCAGCCAATCAAATGGGGATAGTGATGACGACAAATCCGGTTCCAACGAAACAACAGAAGACAAAAAAAATTCCGGGTGGGTATTTGAAGACGGCACCGCAGCGGACAAAGAGACTATAGATGACCTGCTTTCGTCCCTTTCTCACCTTGAGTGCCAGTCCTTTCTGGATCAAGACCGTGCCCGGGAATTAAAAAAAGAAACACCCTTGTGTAAAATAACTCTTGAAAACAAAGAAACTCTTGGTTTAAACCTGTTCAAACAGGAGGGTACAGAGGATATGGCAGGTATTTCCAAGTCTTCCCCTTACGCCTTTACCCTGGCCGGATATAAAACCGGTGACATTGTTTCATATGTGGATAAACTTCTTGGACTTGAAAAACCTGAAGAGACTGAATCTGATAAGGAGTGAACACACTACTCAAAATAGCATACCAACCCTATAAATGGTTCATTGTAATCCCTTTCATGATCCTGAACACAATGATCTTGGGCACGATATGTATCATTGTAGGGTTTTTCTTCAGCCAGGATGCAGCAGATATTGTTGCAGTCACCTGGTCTAGGCTTTCTTGCGCCTTTGGGCCTGTAATGGTAAAGCTTCACGGAAAAAAGAACTACAGCAGATTCAAATCCTATGTAGTTGTCGCTAACCACCAAAGCATGGTGGACATCCCAGTCATCCATGGGTTTATCGGACTTAAAATAAAATGGGTCATGAAACAGGAATTGCGTCAGATACCGGTATTTGGAGCTGCCTGTACCCAGTTGGGATGTATTTATGTTGACAGGTCCAATCATGAAGCAGCCGTAAAATCGATTGAAGCCGCAAAGAAAAAAATGTCAAAAAAAGCCTCCGTCCTGTTTTTTGCGGAAGGCACGCGAACAAGGGACGGATCGGTTATGCCTTTTAAAAAAGGTGCATTCATCTTTGCCATGGCCACAGGAACACCTATCCTTCCGGTCACCATCAAAAACTCAATGGAGATTTTACCTTCAGATACCATGGATCTGACCCCTGGAACCGTAGATGTCATAGTACACCGGCCGGTTCACATAAGTCCCCACCATAAAGAGAACCTGGACGCTTTAATCGAGCAGACCCGGCAAACCATTGCCTCAGCAATATAATCACAGGCCAACCACATGTACATATAAGGGTGTGTTTATCCTATGAAGCGGGCCGGTATTTGTATATGGGACACCCCTTGCTCACCAGGACCAGTCGGAAATCCATTTTGAGAATTGATCCATATTTTAAGTTTCCTTTGGATTGTGATTTTGGTATAGAACTAAGTTATCGTTAATTGAAATTTGGTTCCTTTTGTACCATCTTCGTATCAATCCCGTCATTGCCCGTGATTTTTACGTTCGGAGGGTTCATGAACGACCGCCAAGTCATCTTTGAAGAAGAATGCATCCGTTATGATAAGACAGATGCGTCTTACAATTCAGCCTTTGGTTCTTCAAAAGATGCCCTGTTGCTGTTCTCCGAAGATAAAACAATTATAGATGCCAATGAACAGTTTGCCCGGCTCTGTCTTTATGACTGCCAGGAAGTAACTGGACTGAGCTTTGAGACTCTCTTTCCCGGAATCTCAGAAGATAGTTCTAAGCTTCCTAAAAACGGAATGAGGTATAGTTGCCCTCTATTTTCACTCCAAACTCAGATGCGGCGTAAGACAGGAACAGACCTGCCTGTAGAAATATTCATATCACCCTTGCCCCATAACCAGAAAGGGCACCAAATTTACCAAGCTCTTGTCAAGTATGTCGTTGTGCCGGACCTTAACAATAATAAGGATAAGAACAACAACTCCAAACTAAATTCCCAACGCCTGAAATCCATCGGCTCGCTGGCAGGAGGTATTGCCCACCACTTTAACAATATTATGACAGGGCTCTACGGCAACATCACGCTGGCCAGAATGGAAATTAAAAATAATACTGAAGCGCTTTCTCATCTTGAAAAAGCCGAAGACTCAATGGAAGCAGCGGTTAAGTTAACCCGCCAGTTGCTCACCTTTGCAAAGGGCGGAACCCCCATAAAAGAAAAGTTCGATCTTGCCCCACTGATACAGGATACTGCAGAACTAAACCTAACCGGAAGCAATGCAAAGCTGAACATCGACCTTGCAACGAACCTTTGGCCAATACATGCAGACAAAGGCCAAATCGAACAAGTGATATCAAATATCGTCGGCAACAGCCGGGAAGCGATGGAATCAGGCGGCGTAATGTCCATACGGGCAGAAAACACGCGTTTGCTCAAAGACAACTTGCTCACCATCTCTAAAGGTGCCTATATTAAACTGACATTCAAAGACCAGGGTTCAGGTATCACACAAAAGGATTTGAATAGGATATTTGATCCCTATTTTACCACCAAGCCCAATGGATGCGGCATGGGACTTTCCATATGCTACTCCATTGTCAACAAGCATAAGGGACATATTTTTGCATCTTCCCAATTGAGAACAGGAACCATCCTCACCGTTTACCTGCCAGCCGAATCACCGGAAAAAGCCAAGGAGATCGCCATGACATCTGAGACCCCCGGTTCGGATTCCCAGGCCAGAATTCTGGTCATGGATGATGAAGAACATATCCGCAGCATAACTAAAAAAATGCTGGAAAAATTTGGTTACACCGTAACTCTTACAGAAGACGGAAGACAGGCAGTGGAAGAATATAAAAAAGCCTTTGCCTCAGGAACTCGCTATGATTTAGTCATTTTGGACCTGACTATTCCCGGAGGAATGGGCGGCAAAGAAGCCTCACAGGAAATACTTACCCTGGATCCGGATGCCCATGTGGTTGTTTCATCTGGATATTCCAACGACCCTGTCATGGCAAACTATGACTCATATGGCTTAAAAGGCATTATTCCAAAACCTTTCCGTCTTGCTGAACTAAAGGAAACAGTCCACAAGCTACTGTCCTGATCTTAACACACATTCCATGAAACAAAACTGGCCGGCCGGCATCTGACGGAAAAGGAATGGCCTATAGCCTTCACCTTTATCCCCTTTTCCTCCACCTTGCTACCACCATCACTCCACAATCGGCGAAATCAAACAACCACTCTTTATATAACAGTTTAATTTTACTACATATCTTATAGAATCATTTATTCCATCCCATTTAATATCCACAATCTATCCACTTACCTCCACTATAGCAACACCATTTTAATAATACCTATTAACAATAGTTTCACGCTTTATTTTTCCAAAAAAACTTATTTTTAACTTGACTTCTCTGTGATTTTTCGTAAAAGTGGCTGCAAGGTGGTGGAAAGTGGATGTAATAATTTTACAGAGGCTTTAATAAGTGTTTCGATCAAGCTCCTTTCATACAATCGACCCAAAAGGCAGGATCATCATTCCGGCAAGATTCCGGAAGGTGCTGCAGGCCGATGATGAATATGGGATCGTGGTCTCTATAAAGGACGGCTGTATCTATGCCTACACATTCAGCGAATGGAAAAGCCTTGAACAACGAATCCGGTCAGCCAAAAGTGCTGCCATGGAAAAGTTTAAACGGTTTTTCCTGGGGAATGCCTGTCCGTTGAAATGCGACAAACAGGACAGAGTGCTCATCCCCCAAAGTTTGAGGACTTATGCAGGTATAGAAAAGGATATCGTTCTTGTGGGTGTTCTGGACAGGTTTGAAATCTGGTCCAGGGAAAAGTGGGATCATGAGAACCTTAAAATGGAGCAGGAACTTGAACGTGAGGAAGTAAGAGAGGAAATTGCTTCCCTAGGGTTATAAGTATGGGATTTGAACATACTTCTGTCATGCCCGAGCAGGTGCATGAATATCAGAATTTAAAACCCGGGAATACCTGTGTGGACTGTACCCTTGGCGGTTCAGGGCACGCACTCTCAACCGTCAGGGCAATACAGCCGGGCGGTATCCTCATCGGCATCGATCAGGATATGGATGCCATAGCTAATGCTAAAAAAATTCTTCATCCATTCAAGGACAATGTCCGGCTGTATCATAATAATTTCAGCGACCTCCCCGGTATTCTAAACGATGCCGGAATAGACGGGGTCAACAGCATTCTTCTTGACCTGGGCTTTTCACTTAACCAACTGACACAAAGCAAACGGGGGTTCAGCTTCCAAAAGGACGACCCCTTGGATATGCGGATGGATGTCCGCAACCCATTAACCGCAGAAGATGTGGTGAATACGTACACGGAAAAGCAGTTGGCAGACATTTTTTTCAAATACGGGGAAGAACGGTTCTCACGACGAATCGCATCAAGCATCGTTAAAAAGAGAACCGAAGCACCGATTACAACCAGCGGAGTTCTTGCCACAATTGTGGCTGGCGCCGTTCCGGCAAAATCCGCAGCAAAGCAGAAGATCCATCCGGCAACCCGGGTCTTCCAGGCGTTGCGCATCGCTGTGAACAAAGAGCTGGAGGTGTTGGACGATTTTATGTCCGCGGTTCCGTCCATGCTGGTTAAAGGCGGCCGAATCTGTGTGATCTCATTTCACTCCCTGGAAGACCGGATTGTAAAACAACGGCTGCGGTCTTTTGAAAACGGATGTACCTGCCCCAAAGAACTGCCTCATTGTGTGTGCGGTTTTGTGCAGAGCATGAAATCCATCACCAGGAAACCCCTGGTGGCGGATGGTAAGGAAACAGCCGCCAACCCAATGGCAAGGAGCGCCAAATTAAGGGTGGCCCAGCGGGTATAAGAAAGGACGCTTTTTCTCAAATGGTAAGGAGACATGACATTCCCGGTCAGCACCGGAGAGGGTTAAGATGGTTCGCCTTCATCCTTGTACTGGTGTGCGAACTCATGATACATGCCTGGATCCGCACAGAGTCTACCCAGGCCATGGTCAGAATCTCGCGTGTACAGGCCGAAATCCAGAGATTGACCTCCTACCGAAAAGCATTAAGTCTTGAACGGGACCGCTTAAAGTCAGACGCACGGATTACCAGGATAGCCCGCACCCGTATCGGATTGTCATCAGACATATTTAACCAGACCATTTATTTACCAGGAGAATCCAACTGATGGAACAAGATGCTCAAAAACGTTTTGGCAGACGAGTTCTTTTCGTTCGATTTATCCTGATTTCATGCCTGCTGTTACTAGGAGCCAAATCAGTAGATGTTCAGATTTTTAACGGAAAGCACCTGACCCAAAAAGCAGAGCAGGCATACTCCATGCAGATGTCCATCAAAGGGGATCGGGGGCAGATACTGGACCGTCATTTAAATAAATTGGGGACAAATACCGATGCCCCCAATGTCACTGCAGATCCAACTCAGATTAACCAACCCAAGGTTGTTGCCCGCAAACTGGCAAAAATTCTTGATGAAAACACAAGACGCTTAACTGATAAGCTGTCATCAAAACGGCGGTTTGTCATACTTGCCAGGAGAATCACACCATCTCAGGCAGAAGCGGTAAAAGCACTGAATTACAAGGGCATTTATCTGAAAAATGATTCCAAACGTTTTTACCCCAACCGAAACCTGGCAGCCCAGGTCATCGGGTTTACAGGAAAAGAAGATAGAGGCCTTGAAGGGTTGGAATTCAAGTACAATGCCGTACTTGAAGGCACAAGAATAAAAACAAAAGTCAGGCGGGACGGCTCCGGTCGTGTCCTGGATATTGATAGAAACAAAAGAGATGAACTCAGGGGCAACGCCATTGTCCTTACCATTGACAAAAAAATCCAATTTTTATCTGAACAGGCTCTTGAACAAGCTGTCAAAGCCAACCGGGGCAAGTCTGGCATGGCGCTGGTAATGCGACCGTCAACAGGAGAGCTTTTAGCCATTGCACATTACCCGGCATTCAATCCCAACAACTACTCTGATTTCAGCCGTGACCGATACAGAAACAGGGCGGTAACGGATGCATTTGAGCCAGGCTCTATTATGAAGGTATTTACTGTGGCAGCGGCCATTGAACGGGGCATGTCACCCAAGTCTATCTTCTTTTGTGAAAACGGTAACTATAGGATCGGCGGGTTTACCGTGCATGACACACATCCCCATGAGTGGCTTTCCCTGGCACAGATCATAAAATTCTCTTCAAATATCGGGGCGGCCAAGATCTCTGAAACCATCGGGGACAAAGCCCTGCATCACTACCTGACTGCGTTCGGGTTCGGGAAGAAGACAAGTTTAGGCAGCCCTGCAGAAAGCAGCGGATTACTTCTGCCCTACCGCCGTTGGTCAAAAATTGATTCAGGCGCCATTTCGTTTGGTCAGGGCGTTTCCGTAACAGCGGTACAGCTGATTTCAGCGATATCTGCCGTTGCCAATGAAGGAAAGCTGATGAAACCGATGCTGATAAAAAAGATCATCTCCAATTCAGGCAAAGAACTGGAAGTTTTTAAGCCTACGATTATCAGGCAAGTGGTATCGGCCCAAACCGCCAACCTTGTAAAAAGGATGATGAACCAGGTGGTCCAGGAAGAAGGAACAGGGACCGAGGCTGCGATATCCGGGTACCGGGTCTGCGGTAAAACCAGTACAGCCCAAAAAGCGGACAAAAACGGTAAAGGCTACGCAAAAAATAAGTATATCGCAGCATTTGGCGGTTTTGCGCCTCTCCAGGATCCTCAACTTGCCACCCTTGTAGTGGTAAATGAGCCCAAAAAGAACCATTACGGCGGTACCGTTGCAGCACCGGCCTTTAAAAAAATTATGAGCAAATCATTCAATTATCTGAATATACCGCCTGAAACGTCCATGGTTGCGGCACTGACAAAGGAGGCATCCAATGAAACTAATTGATCTGCTCAACGGATGTACTCTTTCAGAGAACAGAACAGATATTGCCAAGAGCCTTACCAATAACAACATTACAGATATCACCTGCGATTCCAGGCAAGTCGCCCCCGGCAGCCTTTTCCTGGCCGTTGATGGCAATGACGCAGACGGACACGATTATATCGGCCAAGCCTTTGAAAAAGGGGCTGCGGCAGTCATTGCCCAGCACATCCCCGAGGAATTAACTCAGGATCAAAAAAACAGGATCGTTTTAGCCAAAGATACACGTAAAGCCACCGCGGCAGTTGCGGCTAACTTCTTTGGTTATCCGTCAAAAGACCTGGTTCTGGTCGGTATAACAGGCACAAATGGAAAGACGACTACCACATGGATTCTTGAAAGCATCTTAAAGACATGCGGGTTCAATACAGGTGTCATCGGTACAGTCAATATCCGGTACGCGGATAAAACTTTAGACAATCCAATCACAACACCAGATGCAGTCAGTCTGCAAAGAACAATGCATGAGATGAAACAGGCTGGGGTTACCCATGTGCTTATGGAAGTTTCCTCCCACAGCCTGAATCAATTTCGTGTTGACTGCTGTGAATTTGATGCTGCCGTATTTACCAATCTCACCCAGGATCACTTGGATTATCACCAGACCATGGAAGAGTATTTCAGGTGCAAGGCACAACTCTTTGTCGATCACCTTGGGCCTCACGCCTCCGGCAAAACTGGAACCGCAATCATAAATATTGACGATGAGTTCGGCAAACGCCTTGAAGACCCTTTAAATGTTCCCGCTATAACGGTCAGCACTGCTCAATCCGCAAAAATCACAGCCCAAAATATCAAAGACGATATCAGCGGGCTGTCGGCAAACATTAATCTTAACGGCAGTGAAGCCGTCATGACATCAGCTCTCACCGGACGGTTCAACCTGGAAAACATATTGTGTGCAGCAGGTGCAGCTTTAAGCCTCGGCATCAGCGAAGAATTGATTATTCAAGGAATTGCAGCACTAAAAAGTGTCCCGGGCCGTTTGGAAAAACTTGCTACGCCATTGAACAGGCACATTTTTGTTGACTATGCCCACACCCCTGATGCATTGGACTCCATTCTTGATACTCTTTCCAAGCGTGCACCAGCCAGACTGATAACTGTGTTTGGTTGCGGCGGAGACCGGGACCGGACCAAGCGAGCGCCGATGGGTAAGTTTGCCTGCACCCATTCGGATATTGCTATTGTCACTTCTGACAATCCAAGAACCGAGTCCCCCGACGCCATTGTGGACGAAATCATCGAAGGAATCGAAGCCGCCGGGTTCAAGGAAATTGACCCGGAAAATGAAACTGCCAAAGGATATATCCGCCAGGTAGACCGCGCAAAGGCTCTAAAACTTGCCGTAGACATTTCAAAACCCGGAGATATCATCGTAGCTGCAGGAAAAGGTCATGAGACCTATCAGATAACCAATGAAGGTACGATTCATTTCGATGATATGGAACACCTGGCTGCAGCCTGTAGAAAAATGCTGACTCCCCAAGACTGGACCCGGGAAGATCTGGAACAAGCACTTGGGAAAAATGCTGTATCTTCAAAAGGTAAACAAGCCGCCCAGACAGAAACAACACCCAGATTCAAAAGCATCGGAACTGACTCAAGAACGATTGATCCGGACATGGTTTTTCTTGCCCTTGAAGGAGAAAACTTTGACGGCCATGACTTTATTCCGACACTTGCAGACAAAGGTGTTCGGGCATTCGTTATAAAAAAAGGATACCTGGCCACTTTGGACAGCCGGCTTAAAGGTCTGATGGCTAAAAATGATGTCTTGTTTTTTGAAGCTGACGATACCCTTGCAGCATTAGGAAAGCTGGCCCATTATCATAAAACCAGATCTGATGTCCGGTTGGTTGCCATTACAGGGTCAAATGGCAAAACCACAACACGGAAAATGACCCGGGAAATATTTGCAACTCGGTTTGATACCCTTGCCACCCAAGGGAACTTCAACAATGAGATCGGTGTACCATTAACCTTATTCAAGCTTGCTCCGGTTCACCAGTGGGCAGTGATTGAAATGGGGATGAATCATCCGGGAGAAATTTCAAGGCTTTCGGCAATTGCCCAGCCGGATATTGCAGTCATCACCAATACCTCGGGAGCCCATCTTGAGGGTCTTAAAACAGCAGACAATGTTGCTCTGGCAAAATCCGAAATTTTTGAAAGTGTAAACGCGGACGGAACGGCTGTTATCTTTGCTGATGATCCAAGACGCCATATCATGGAAGACCATGCCCGGAAAAACCAGAATATTTCACAACACATGTTTTTCGGTAAAGACAGCACTGCGGATTTATTTTGCGACAAGATTACTGCAAACGAGCAAGGTCTTACCTTTTCGGTTCGTGAGGCAGAGGAAACATCCCAATACAGGGTCAACTCCCCTGCCCGGTTCATGGTCAACAATGCAATGGCTGCCATTGCTGCAGCAAGAGCTGCCGGTATAGATACAAAAGATATTCAAGCTGGCCTTGCGAATTTCACCCCCGTACAAGGCCGTATGAACCTGAAAAAACTGACAGGCAAGATCAACCTGATTGACGATACCTATAATGCCAATCCAGCCTCAGTCACCCAGGCTTTGACCACCCTGAATCAACTGGCAGGAAAAGATCATGGTGTAGCAGCATTAGGGGACATGTTGGAACTGGGCAAAGATTCCGACTTGCTTCACCGGCAGATCGGGCATCTGGTGGCAGAATTATCCCCTGCAAAGGTCTGTCTTTTTGGAAACCAGGTCGAGCATGTTTTGTCCGGGGCCTTGGAAAACGGTTTTCCAAAAGAAAGAATATTTAAAGGTTCAAAAAAAGATATCGCTGAAACCCTGGCAGATGCACTGCAAACTGAAGACTGGCTATTGCTCAAAGGGTCCAGGGGCATGGCCATGGAAACATTAATCCCGGAAGTTGAACTACAGATGAAAAGAAAGGCAGATTAAAACAAATGTTTTATGAATTCATATACCCCCTGCATGAACAATTCACTGCATTAAATATCTTCCGGTATATCACATTCCGGACTATCTACGGTGGGTTGACTGCATTTCTTATCTGCTTTCTTTTAGGACCTTATGTAATCCGCCGGCTTCAATTGATGCAGATCGGACAGATCATTCAAACCGACGGGCCGCAGTCCCATATGGGTAAACAAGGTACACCGACCATGGGCGGCATACTCATTCTTTTTGCCATTTTCACAGCCACTCTGTTCTGGGGAAACCTTGGTAACCATTATGTGGGGATTTTGCTGCTGACCACCTTGCTCTTCGGGTTTATCGGGTTCTTTGACGATTATCTGATGCAAGTTAAAAAACGCAACATGGGGTTCACGGCAAAGGGGAAATTTGCACTGCAGATCTTATTCGGCCTGCTTATTTCTTACCTGGTATATAAAAGCCCTGATTTTAACTCCACACTGACTGTTCCCTTTTTTAAAGATTTTACACCGGATTTAGGCATCCTTTATATCCCCTTTGCCTGCCTTGTTATTGTAGGCACCTCAAATGCCGTCAACCTGACTGACGGGCTGGACGGCCTGGCCATAGGTCCTTATATCGTGGCTTCGGTAACATACATGCTTTTTGCCTATGTGGCCGGCCACACTGAGTTTGCCCAATATCTGCACGTCCGCCACATCGCATCAGCCGGTGAAATCTCCGTGGTTTGCGGTATTCTGGCCGGTGCAGGTTTAGGGTTTCTATGGTTTAATGCCCATCCGGCCCAGGTTTTTATGGGCGACTCGGGCTCTATTCCTTTAGGCGCTATTTTAGGTACCATTGCCGTTGTCACAAAACAGGAAATCATGCTGCTGATTGTCGGCGGCTTGTTCGTTATTGAAGCATTATCCGTCATCATCCAGGTGTCTTATTTTAAAATGACCAAAGGCAAACGGGTCTTTCGTATGGCCCCGCTGCACCATCACTTTGAATTAAAAGGCTGGCATGAATCAAAGGTTATCGTAAGGTTCTGGATCATTTCCATTACCCTGGCACTCATCTCTTTGAGCACATTGAAGATAAGGTAGGTAAGTGACGGTTCCTAAAACATATGATCTGGTTGTAGGCTTGGGCGCCTCAGGCGTTTCTATGGCTCGGTTCCTTAAATCTTTAGGGCACGAGGTAGTGGCAACGGATATTGATCCGTCCAGAACCGCTGAAGCTGAAGCCCTTAAGGCGTTGGGGATATATACCCAGATCGGTTCCCATGACCAGGATGTCTTTGATAAGGCAATGGTTATTGTACCAAGTCCGGGGATCCCGCTTACTGTTTCTTACATTAAAAATGCTGCAGCCAAGGGTGTTCCTATTAAAGGTGAATTAGATATTTTCACCCATTACAACACCACACCTGTGGTGGCTGTGACCGGAACCAACGGTAAAACCACGACCACTCAACTTATTGCCGAAATGTTAGAGGCATCAGGCCATACTTGCTTTATAGGCGGAAACATTGGTACCCCGCTTGTGGAATATCTTATGGAAGGACGACCTGCAGACCTGGTAGTTGCAGAAGTATCTTCTTTTCAACTGGATCTGGCAAAAGAGTTTAAGCCTAATGTGGCGGCATTGCTAAATATTTCCCAAGATCATCTGGACCGATATCCGGATTTTGATGCCTATGCCGATTCAAAATGGTCAGCTTTTAAGAATCAAACCTCGGAAGATACCGCTGTCGTTAACAATAATATTCAGAACTTTTTAATCCGCGCCCCAAAGATTGATGCAACACTGCTGGAATTTTCATCAACAAAAAAAATCAACTCTGGTGCAAAAGTAGATTTAGATAAAATCAGTATCAATACCGATCTGGTTCAAGACACAATTGAAACAAAAGATCTGGCAGCCATGCCCGGAAACCATAACAGGGAAAACATAGCCGCAGCTGTTTTAGCTGTGCTTGCTGCAGGCGGCACCATGGAAGGTATCCGTCAAGCTTTAGCCGGTTTTACCCCACCTGATCACCGGATGGCCTTTGTCCGGGAGTTAGATGGAGTCAAATTCTATAACGACTCTAAAGCCACCAATGTGGATGCTGTTTTAAGGGCGCTTGAATCCTTTGAAGAGAAAATTATTCTGATCCTTGGGGGGCGCGAAAAAGGCACTGATTTCACCCCGCTGATTCCGGCAGTGGCAGCAAACGTTAAAACCATCATGGCTATTGGTGAGGCAACTGATCATATTGTTGAAGTATTTAGCTCGTCTTGCCCCATTACCCCCTGCGAGAGTATGTCCTATGCTGTGTCATCAGCGTTTGAGGCAGCAATGCCAAGCGACATAGTAATTTTGTCTCCGGCATGTGCAAGCTTTGATATGTACACAAACTATGAAGAAAGAGGCCAGAACTTTACGGCCCTGGTTAAAGAACTAACTCCGAAAAAGGAGGCAGCCCATGAATAAGCCGAAATCCGGTTCCGGATACAAGCCCGGCCGGCTGCATCCTTTCTTTAAAGAAAAGTCTATCCTTTTTCCGGTATTGCTTCTGGCTGGTATTGGTTTAGTGATGGTGTATTCGGCTTCTTCAGCGATCAGCATGGAAGACCATAACACCCTGTTTTACTACATGAAGCGGCAGGCCGTATTCTTAGCGTTAAGTCTGGGGGTTATGTATACGGCAGCCTCTTTTCCTTACAAGTTATACAAGAGTTTTGCATATATCATTCTTTTTGCTGCCGTCGCTCTTTTGATAGCCGTACTGATACCGGCATTAAATGTCAAGGCTGGCGGTGCATATAGGTGGATCAGTTTGGGCGGCGTTACATTCCAGCCAGCGGAGTTTGGAAAACTGGCCCTGATTCTGTTCATGGCCTACTCACTTTCCAAAAAACAGGAAATGATCCGCCAATACTCTATCGGCTTTCTACCCCATGCAGTGGTTTTTGCTTTGTTTGCAATACTCATCATCAACCAGCCGGATTTCGGCACTATTGTGGTGATGGGAATGATCTGCTGGGGCATGATGTTTGTGGCAGGCGTTAGACTACTTCATCTGCTCAGCCCTCTGCCTCTTGTCATCCCGATCGTCTATTTCTTGATTTTCAAAGTGGAATACCGCCTTCTGCGGATTATGACCTTTTTAAACCCCTGGGAAGACCCCTACAACACTGGTTATCAGATCACAAATTCCCTCAAGGCATTTGGCTCAGGCGGTCTTACCGGTAAAGGAATCGGACTTGGCATGCAGAAGATGCATTACCTGCCCGAACCCCATACTGATTTTATTTTTTCCATTATCGGAGAGGAACTCGGACTTATTGGCGTCATGGCTATTTTAAGCCTTTACGGCATCATCCTTGTCACAGGCACACGAATCGCCAGACAGGCAGACACCTTTTTTGGTGCAATTACCGCTTCAGGCATCACGTTGTACATCGGTGTTCAAGTTATTATCAACACAGGTGTCGCTTTGGGAGTATTGCCAACCAAAGGGTTGACCCTTCCCTTTATTTCATACGGGGGCACCTCGTTGATCATCAATATGGCAGCTATGGGTATTTTAATGAATATAGGAGCGTCGGCGACTCATGAAAAATAGTAAGCATATTGTCATAGCCGGCGGAAAAACAGGGGGGCATCTCTTCCCGGGAATTGCCGTAGCCCAGGCGCTTATGGAAAAAGCACCAGATACAAAAATCCTTTTTGTAGGAACCAACGCCCCCTTTGAGGTCAACACCTTGTCACGCTATGGGTTTGCCCACAAGACCATTTTGTCTCGGCCCATCAAAGGCGGCAGCCTCGTCAGTAAAGCATGGTCTGCAGCACTGGTTTTCATCAGCCTGATCCAAGCCATGTGGATTCTTTTTCGGTTCCGTGCAGATTTCATCATGGGAGTTGGCGGGTTCTCTTCATTTGCACTTGTTCTTGCAGGCCGTCTTCTTTTCAGGCAGACCGCCATCCAGGAACAAAACGCCATACCGGGAATGACAAACAGATTGTTGTCCAAAATCGCACATACTATTTTCATCTCTTTTGAACAAACAAAGGGATTGCCCATTAACGAAAAAACTATTTTGGTTGGCAATCCTGTCCGTCGTTCCGAAAACCGTAAGACTGAGGATGATACAAAAACCATCCTGGAACAGGTGAATGAAAAAGACTTTTTAATCCTGGTTACAGGTGGAAGCCAGGGGGCCGTGTCAATCAATACCGCATTTACCAAAGCTGTTGAGCTGATCGAAGATAAGGACAACCTGTTCATTGTTCACCAGAGCGGCAAGTTGAGCGAAACAGAAGTGAAAGCATTTTATGACGCACAAAATATCAAATGTGCAGCCCAGGCCTTTTTCCATGACATGCCGGCCATTCAGGACCGGGCTGAGCTGGTCATCAGCAGGGCCGGTGCAGGCACCTTGTCTGAACTGTGCATCAAGGGCAAGCCAGCCATCCTGATTCCTTTTCCCTATGCTGCTGACGATCATCAGACCGCCAATGCCAAAAACCTTGCAGATAAAGGTGCAGCTTTAATGGTCGCAGATAAGGATCTGACCGGTGAAAAACTGTTTGAATTAATCCAGGACTTGAGAACCAATCCTGAAAAACTTGAGAATATGGGAAAGGCTGCAGCCTCCCTGGCAATGCCCCATGGCGCAGACCGTATTGCCGGGCACATCCTGGGACCGATAGCAAAAGGAGAGATTTAATATGTATCAACCCAATTACCATATCCATTTTGTAGGTATCGGTGGCATCGGCATGAGCGGCATTGCCGAACTCCTGTTGAACTTAGGTTATACCGTGTCCGGATCAGATTTAAAGCTCTCCCATATTACCGAACGGCTTGAAAGCAAAGGGGCGACTGTTTATAAAGGCCATGCCAAGGATAATATACGCGAAGTCAACGTGGTGGTTACCTCCTCCGCCATAGCCAAAGAGAATCCTGAAGTAGTAAAGGCAAAAGAACTCGGACTGCCCATTATTCCCAGGGCAGAAATGTTGGCAGAACTGATGCGGATCAAATACTCCATTGCCGTATCCGGCGCCCATGGGAAGACCTCTACAACGTCAATGATATCCCAAATCCTGAATACGGCAGGACTTGACCCCACGGTTATTATCGGAGGTCTTCTCCAGGGCCTGGACACCAATGCCCTCCACGGGAGCGGCGACTTTATCGTAGCTGAAGCAGATGAAAGCGACGGATCTTTTCTTAAATATGCCCCTGCCATAGCAGCGGTCACCAATATTGACCTTGAGCACCTTGATTTCTACAAGGACATTGAAGACATCAAAGACAAGTTTGTCCAGTTTATCAATTCAATACCTTTTTACGGGCTTGCCATTCTTTGTCTCGACAATGAACACATTCAAGATATCCTGCCCAGGATTAATGTAAGGTACACGACATACGGCTTAACCGCCCAGTCAGACCTCCAGGCCCGTAACATCCGGTTTGAAAACGGCAAAGCAATATTTTCCGTGTTCCAAAAGGATGCAGACTTAGGCGAAATCCTTTTGAATATTGCAGGCCAACACAACATCTTAAATGCAATGGCAGGCATTGCCACAGGGCTTGAACTCAATATTCCCTTTGAAACCATTAAAAAGGCTCTTGAAAAAATTAAAGGGGTAAAACGGCGCCTTGAAATAAAAGGAAAGAAAAAAGGGATTACTGTGATGGATGATTACGGCCATCACCCAACAGAGATCATGGCAACACTTACGGCGGTAAGGGAAAGTTATCCTGACAAACGGCTTATCGTCGTTTTTCAGCCACACAGATACACCAGGACCCAAGCCTTGTTTGATGATTTTACACGCGCCTTTTACCAATCTGATATCCTGATGGTACTGCCCATTTATGCGGCGTCTGAAGACCCTATTCCAGGTGTGGATGCAAACGAACTGGTCAAAGGCATCCGGGCCCACGGCCATAAAGAAGCAGAGTTTGCTCCTGATTTTACCCAGGCTTTATCAATGATTACCCACAAGGCCAAAGAAGGGGACATGGTACTTACCCTGGGTGCGGGAGATGTATACACACTGGGCGAAAAATTGGTGGAGATTTTATAAATAGATGGCAATACGCCCCGACATAACAACTCTTTTCAATGGACTTGCTGTGGAAAAAGACCAACCCATGGCAACGTTCACAAGCTTTAGGGTGGGTGGACCTGCAGATCTGCTTGGCCGACCTGAAACTGTGGAAGACCTACTTTCCATGGTAAAAACAGCCCGCAAAGCCCAGATTCCTGTCACTATTTTTGGGGGCGGTACAAATACACTGGTGTCGGACAAAGGAATCAGGGGACTTGTTATCATACTGTCTTCCTTTAAACAGGGTGTTGAGCAGGAAAGCCCGGGTAAAAAACCCCAAGACACAAAAGTAACCATATCAGCTCTTACAGGCGAAAGACTGGCCACCCTATGCAAATACGCTTTAGAAAAAGGCTTTTCAGGCTTGGAATGGGCAGCCGGTATACCAGGCACTTTAGGTGGTGCCATTATTATGAATGCAGGATCTTTCAAGGGTGACATGAGCCAGGTTATCAAGAAAGTTGAAATTCTCAATCTGCAGACATTAGAAATAGAAACCCTTAAAAAAGATGAACTGAACTTCTCTTATAGAAAATTAGAGCTGGAAAACATTATTTTGCTACGTGCCCAACTTTTACTAGAGCAAGCTGATCCTGAATTGGTCAGGTCAGCCCATGAAGTCAATTTAAAAGCAAAGCGGTCAACTCAGCCTGTTTCCATGGCCAGCGGCGGTTGTTTTTTTAAAAACCCGTCACAGGACAAGCCTGCCGGATGGCTTATTGAACAGGCAGGCTTAAAGGGGTTCAAGCTCAATGGTGCCATGGTATCGGATCTGCACGCCAACTTTATCGTCAATCATGAGAACGCTCAGTGCAAAGACATCCTGGCCCTCAAACAAGTTGTCCAGGAGCGTGTATATGAAAAATTTGGGATCAAACTAAACGCGGAGGTAAAAACCATTGGCGACTAAAAAAATAAAACCCAACAGGTATAAGCCGCAGCCCCGTAGTGAGAAAAGCCCACAAGCTGCTCCCAAGGGCAAATCCGTTGTAAAACTGATTTCAGTCATTTTCATGATGGCGATCATGAGTTTAGGTGCAATCTACCTTCATGATGCTGTAGTTCAAAGCCCGTTTTTTGAAGTTAAAACCATTGATATATCAGGCATGGACAGGGTGACAAGACAAGAAGTGCTTTCCAGGACCGGCCTGGACATGCCATCCAATATCTTTGAACTGCGCCTGGACGTCCTGGAAAAGCAGCTCAAAGCTCATCCCTGGATCTCAAAAGCTGTGGTGAAACGAGGGCTGCTCTCCACCATATCCATTGCGATTGAGGAGCATACACCTTTGGCCATCGTTACGATTGAAAACCTGGCTGATATCATTATCAATACGCAAGGGGTTCCATTCAAAGAATATGAGCCGGAAGAGGATCATCTGAACAGCCTGCCGGTCATTTCCGGTGTAGACTTAAGTTTGTCCGACAATACCTACCTTTTTGAGGGTGATTTGTTCAATGCCATCATGGACCTTTTGAGGGTTCGCGGGATTGGTCAGGTCATGACAATTCATGGGGACGAAAATACTGGAATTTTAATAAAAACGCTAGACATTTACAATAAAAGAATTTATACTGGCGACATCATAGAAAATGAAGAGCAGAAAAGAACTTTAATCCCCGTCAAACTTGGATTTGACAGGTTTGAAGAAAAACTGAATAGGGCGAAAAAGATCAGCCAATATATGGAGGCACAATTTCCTTCCAAAACCATTTTGGCCATGGATCTTTACAACCTAGAAAAAATATTTATTAAGACAGAAGATGCTCTGCACAACACTTTAGAAAAGGGGGTTTAATTTGCAGGGAAATGAAAAAATATTAGTAGGTCTGGACATCGGTACCACCAAGATATGCGCAGTGGTGGGAGAGATGCTGGATGAGGAAATCAACATCATTGGTGTGGGTTCCCATCCGTCCACGGGCTTGCGCAAAGGTTCGGTTGTAAATATCGAGTCCACAGTAGATTCGATTAAAAAGGCAATCGAAGAAGCTGAGCTTATGGCCGGCTGTGATATTTCCTCCGTGTATGTTGGCATTGCAGGCAACCACATCAAAGGATTCAACAGCCATGGCATTATTGCCATCAAAGGGCGGGAAATTACGGAAAGTGATGTGGAAAGGGTTATTGATGCAGCCAAAGCTGTTGCCATTCCCACGGACCGTGAGATTCTCCATGTCATTCCCCAGGAATTTATCGTTGATGACATGGAATCTATCCAGAATCCTGTGGGTATGACGGCCATCCGGCTCGAGGCAAAGATTCACATCGTTACCGGCGCGGTTTCCTCGGCAAGAAACATTGTTAAATGCTGCAACAAAGCAGGGCTTGAGGTGTGTGATATTGCCTTGGAATCCCTTGCCTCAGGACAGGCTGTGCTAACGGATGAAGAAAAGGAACTTGGCTGTGTACTAGCGGACATGGGCGGAGGCACTACAGACCTTGCCTTGTTCAAGGACAATAACGTCAAGTTCATTTACGAGCTTACCGTTGGCGGACATAACCTGACCAACGACATTTCCATCGGGCTGCGGACCCCCCTGCCTGAAGCGGAGAAAATCAAGATTGAACACGGTACCTGTGTGCCCCAGAATGTCCGGTCCGGTGCGACCATTGAAGTACCGGCCGTGGGTGGCAGGGATCCCAAACGTTTGGCCAAGGGCATTCTGGCAGAAATATTAGAGCCCCGGGTAGAAGAGATCTTTACTTTGCTCAAAAAAGAACTCTTCTCCAACGGGTTGGAAAACTCCTTTCCTGCCGGTTTTGTCCTCACAGGCGGCAGTGTGGTCATGGACGGAATTACCGAGATTGCGGAATCCGTCTTCAATGTACCGGTCAGGGTAGGCGATCCCAACCGCATCGGAGGACTCAAAGACATAGTTAAGAACCCGGCCTATGCCACTGGCGTAGGGCTTGTGATTTTTGGTTCCAGTGCAAATTGCAAACTGGAAATCGGCCATACGGAATCGCAAGGGGTACAGAACATATTAAACAGAATGAAACAGTGGTTTAAAGATATCATTTAATACCTTAGGGAGGTGGATATGACTTTTTCTTATGTGGAAAATGACAACTCGGCAAAAATTAAAGTAATCGGTGTAGGCGGTGCTGGCGGTAACGCTGTCAACAACATGATTGACGCAAAACTGTGCGGCGTAAAATTCATTGTTGCCAACACCGATGCCCAGGCCCTGGATCAGTCCAAGGCAGAAGTAAAAATCCAGATCGGAACCGAACTGACAGAAGGTTTGGGCGCAGGCGCTGATCCCAGCATTGGACGGGAAGCAGCACTTGAAAGTATGGATGAAATCCGCGAAGCGCTTTCAGACAGCCACATGGTATTTATTACCGCAGGGTTTGGTGGCGGAACCGGTACAGGTGCCGCACCTGTAATTGCAGAAATCTGTAAAGATTTGGGCATTCTGACTGTTGCCGTAGCTTCAAAGCCATTTTCATTTGAAGGCAAGAAACGCGAGAAAGCCGCGCTTTCCGGACTTGAAAAACTGCATGGAATTACTGATACCGTGATTACCATTCCCAATGACCGGCTCCGCGGCATTGCCCCCAAGGGTGCTCGTATGGTGGATATGTTCATCAAAGCAGATGAGATCCTCCATCACTCTGTTAAAGGCATCACAGACCTGATCATGATGCCCGGTCATGTCAACCTGGACTTTGCAGACGTAAAAACCACCATGCAAAAGGCTGGTAAAGCCCTGATGGGTATCGGTATTGCAAGCGGTGAAAACAGGGCGACAGAAGCTGCAGAAAAAGCAATTTCCCATCCTCTGCTTGAAGACATTTCCATTTCAGGTGCCAAAGGGGTTCTCATGAACATCACCTCTTCTTCCGATTTGACCCTGGACGAAATGACCGAAGCCTCAGACCGTATCTATGAGGAAGTAGGCGATGATGCTGAAATCATCTGGGGCCAGACCTTTGATGAAGACCTGGGCGATGAAATGCGCATTACTGTGATTGCAACTGGTATCGGCCAGGAAGAACCTCAACTGGCGGAAAACATGCACAGATTTGATCCCAAACCTGCACAACCAGTAGCAGCACCTGCACAGCCGGCCTCTCATGCCGCCTATGCCACCCAGGCTGTTGCTGCTCCGGCACATGATTTGGGACATCCCATGAGCCAGCCGACAGCGCAGCGGGAAACCATTGCAAGGGGCGTTGTAAGAGATGCCACTGAAGAAGAATTGGCCAATTGGGAAGAACCTGTCCGCATTACCCAGAAACGGGTTGTCGGGGACGAGGATATTGTCCAGGACTATGGTATGAACTTTGATAACGATGATCTGGAGGTGCCCACATTCCTGAGACGAAAAGCTGATTAATCCATGAAAAGGAGGCGTAAGCCGGTCCGGGCCCCTGAGCCTGTAAAGGAACAAGGGGCTGTTGTCAAACGGGGCCGAGGGTTGATCAAAGTCGCATTGGTCTACCCCAACACCTACAAGGCAGGTATGTCCTCTCTGGGTTTCCAGACGGTCTACCGCTTGGCCAATGAACATGAGGCCATAGCCTGTGAAAGGGTCTTTTTGCCTGACACCCGTGAAAAGACCTGGGATCTAAAAAGCCTTGAAACCGGTTTACCCCTGGATCAATTTGACATGATCCTGTTCTCAATCTCCTTTGAGAATGACTTTTTAAACCTTGCCCGCTTGTTACGGGCATCAGGCATCCCCCTGCGGTCATCTGATCGAAACCACATCCACCCCCTGGTGGCTGCGGGGGGAGTCGCCTGCTTTTTAAATCCGGAACCGATTGCCCCATTTGTTGATCTTTTT
>JAKSAU010001043.1 GCA_022361535.1 Desulfobacterales bacterium | reverse complement strand
TCTGTTTGGTCAATTTGATCAGACCAGTATTGGTTACCAAGGTAATCTGCTCTTACCTTATAGGCCTGGTTTGGCAGAGAATAAACCACCTGGCCATTGGCATCAGTTGTGGCATTTAACCCCATGTAACTGCCTGATGCACTGAACAGATATGTTTTTACCCCTTGTACAGCAAATGCAGATTGGTATTGACCTGCTACGCTGACAACGACGTCTTCATGGGGTATCGTCAGGCTCTGTGATACCGTTTCGGGAACAGAAAGCACATCTGTCCAGAATTTATACCCCAGGTAATCAGCTCTAAATTTATACTCACCTTCCGGCAACTCAAACGATACAATACCTTCATCTGTCGTTGTCTGGTTCAGGCCAAGATAAGATTCTGAAGAAGAGAAAGCATAGACCTTTACTCCGGCCAGCACCTGGCCTGCAGGCTTTTCCACTGTCAAGGCAATACTGCCGCCACCCGGATCAACATCAATGGCATTGTCCTGATCTGCAATTACAGAGCCTTCAGCCCAGTATTGAGAGCCCAGGTAATCTGCCCGGAATTTCCATGTGCCAGGCGGCAGTGTGAATACGGCAGTACCTTCTTCGCTCGTGGCAGCACTCAGGCCCATGTAAGTGCCGTCACTATCAAAAACATAGACTTTCACGCCTGCCAGAGAAGAAGAATCACTGCCAACTTTTACTGTGGCAGTACCCAGGCCAATATCAATAACAGGATTAGTGCCGGTAAAGGATTCTGACCAATACTGACTACCAAGGTAATCTGCCCTGAGCTTAAAGGCCAGGTTTGGCAAATTAAACACAACCTGTCCGTTTTCGTCTGTGGTCTGATTTATGCCAAGATAAGTACCTGACTCAGAAAACAGGTAAGCTTTTATGCCACTCAAGGCTGATTCCTGACCGTCATTCACACCTTTAACTATTGCTGTTAACTGGGTATGGGGAACTATAAGATTTATAGAGGTATCATCAGGTATGGTGACCTCGTTGCTCCAGAACTGGCTGCCCATGTAATCCAGACGCATTTTATACGTCCCCTGGCCAAGGGTGAAGCTAACCTGACCGGCATTATCCGTGGTACTGTTTTGGCCAAGGTAAGTGCCTGAAGCGTTAAACACGTATGTTTTTAATCCTTCAAGCGGGTTTTGACCGTCTGTAGCTGTCATTGTGACAGTGCCGCCACCTGTAGAAAGCTCGTAAGCAACAGCCTGATCCGCTGTGATGGTTACAGGATCACTCCAATACTGGTTGTTCAGCCAGTCTGCTCTGAAGGTATAAATTCCTTGGGGCAATGTGAAGGATACCTCACCGTTTGCAAGGCTTTGGCCGTTAACACCCAGATACTGGCCTTGTTCTGAGAAAACATATGTTTTTACATCAGCCAGGGGCTGGCCAACATTACTGATAGTCAGCGTAACTGTTCCCTGTGCAATGGCAATGGCGGGATCAGTCCAGGTAAACGGTTGTGACCAATACTGGCCGGATAGATAATCGCCCCTGATTTTATAGGCTTTTTCAGGTACCAGGAATACTGCCTTGCCTGTGCTGTCTGTAGTTTTACTAATACCAAGATATGTGCCGGATTCTGTAAACAGATAAGTTTTGATACCTGCAACCGGTTCTGATGCAGCAGCCATGGTTTTTGTCACTGACAACGTTAATTCGTTGTGGGGAATCACAACTGATGCAGTAGTATCTGACGTGACTTCTATGGACTCACTCCAGAATTTGTAGCCAAGATAGTCAAATCGGACTTTATATGTGCCGGAAGGCAGGCTGAACAATGCCCCTCCCTGGATGTCTGTGGTGGTGCTTTGACCAAGATATGTGCCTGACTCAGAGAACAGGTAGGCTTTTACACCGGTTATTGGCTGACTGTCATCGCGTGTCAGATTGACGGACAGTATGCCGCCTTGGGTATCAATCTGGGTTTCTTCACCATCCGCTTCAATGGTCTGTGAAAAGTACTGATTGCCCATGTTATCGGCTCTGAACTGATAGTCATAACCCATGGGCAGGGCAAATGATACCTGGCCCTGATCATCAGTTACACCCCAGATGCCAAGATACCTTCCGTTCTCATCAAACACATAGACCTTCACACCAGCAACAGCACTTCCACTCTGGATGATAGAAACCGTTTGATCGACATCCTGGATGGTCAAGGTTGTGCTGCCTGCTGTCAGTTCAACTGTTTCAGTCCAGAATTGCTCTGTCAGGTAATCAGCCCTGAACTTAAAGGATGTGCCGGAAAGATTTGTGCTTTGGAAGACAGCAGTTCCCAAAGCATCAGTGACCGCATAAATGCCGGTATAGGAGCCAGACGGCGTAAACGCATATACCTTTATTCCTTCTACACTTTGCCCGGTTGTTGTGGAAACACTTACTTCAAACACATCATCAGGATCAGACGCTAAGGCTGCAAGCCGAGTTTGGCCCATATAGACATAATCAATGTAAAAATCACCTTCAGGGGTGGACTCTGCGATCAGGTTGCCTTCAAGGTCATAATGATAGACGGTTGTTTTGTCGCCTATAGTTTTGCTGGTCCGTTGTCCCATGCTGTTGTAAACATACTCAGCCAATACAGCATTTTGTTCAGATACTGTGGCAAGGCGTCCTGCATCTGTATAGGAATAAGACATATCCCCACGGGTTAAGGGCCTGCCATTGTCATCATAGGTTAAATCTGTCTGGGTATCCGGATCTGTTATGGAAACCAGGCGGTTTGATCCGGGATCATAACCAAAAGACGTGGTTACCTCATCATTAACAGTGCTTTGGCGATTACCGGTTTTGTCATAGGAAAAGGTCATGTTCCCAAAGGGGCCTGTTGCAGATGTCAGGCGCCCTGCCCTGTCATAATCAAACCCCCTGGATTTTGAACTATCCAGATTGTCGGTAATGGATGAAATTCGGCTGGCAAGATCGTAACCATAGCTATAGTCAAGAGCCCCTGACGCATTAATGGATAAGGGATTATAGTTCAGGTCGTAGGAAATGGAAATTTCCTGACCGTTACCAAGGGTCAAACCAGTTGCAGGGCCAAAGGGCCTGTATGTGACATCTGTAGCAAGAGTTGTGCTTTCACCATCCTTAGCTGTTGTGACCTGGTTGATATTGCCTGCTGTGTCCCGTCCATAAATCACTGTTCTTCCGTCTGGATACACCATACTTTCAAGGCGGCCATCTTCATCATATGCAAAGGAAGTGGTAAAGGTGGCAAAGGATGTGGTCCGCTGAACCTGGGTTAAGTGCCCAAGGGTATTATAAGCAAAGTTATAGAACTCCTGGTCATGGCTGATGGATGTAAGGCGTCCTTTACCGTTAATGCCTGAATCATAGAAATACAGGATATCCTGATCTGCATTCTCGTATTGGGTACCGGT
>JAKSAU010001007.1 GCA_022361535.1 Desulfobacterales bacterium | reverse complement strand
GTCCAACTTCAAGGCGAAGCTGGAGCATGATCTCCGTGAGGGCTCATATGTGTCGCCCGTGAAAACCACGGTCAAGGAGTACCTCGCCCAATGGCTGCCCAAACATACGCAGCAGTTATCTGATAAAACAAAAGAGAACTACAAAAAGATGATCGAGAATCACATAACGCCGAACATTGGGACCATACCCATCCAGAAGCTCAATGCGGGACAGATCGAGAATATGTACACGGCCTTAGGTGACAGTAAGCGCAAGTCTCCCCTATCCCCCAAATCCATCCATTATGTCCACGCCGTCTTGAACGCTTCCCTAAAGGCGGCTGTTAGGCTGAGGCTATTATCCGCTAACCCCTGTAACCATGTTAAATTGCCTGAGAGGAAGTCAACCTTCGAGGGTACTATCATACCACCCGACCAGGTAGGGCTTTATTTGGACGCCCTCAAAGGCACTTGGGTGTACCCTGCCGTGATCATCTCCATTACCTGCGGTCTACGGCGCGGTGAGCTCCTTGGTTTGAAATGGAGCGATATCAATCTAAAGACACGAAAGCTCACGGTAAACAGGTCTGCTTACCGGGTGGGCAGCGAGATGCATGAGAAGCCGCCGAAGAATGGCAAGACCAGGAGCGTATACATTTCCACTGCTTTAGGGGATCTATTGCGACAGCATAAAAAAGAGCGGCGGCACCATAGATTGCTTTATGGCCCGGAATATATCCCGTCAGATTATGTTGTTGTCTATGATGATGGCCGCCGGCCCCGGCCGGATGGTTTATCAAGATTCTTTAGGCGCAGGATCAAAGCGGCAAAGCTGCCGCATGTACGGTTCCATGATCTTAGGCACACTGCAGCTTCCCTCATGATTTTAGGCGGCAATGATATTAAAACGGTTTCTGATACACTTGGGCATAGTTCAATCAGCATCACAGCCGACATCTACGCGCACACGATAGATGAGGCCAGGAAACAGCTTGCAGATAGTATGGATAAATACCTCAAAAACCAGTAATTTTATCCGAGCTGTGTCAAATTTGTGTCATGGAGAAGTAAAAAGCAAAAAAAAGGAGCTGTTATTAAGCATCCAAGAATAGAAGAAACCCCACTAAAAAGTGGGGTTTCAGTGTGTTCATCCATCTAATGGTTATCCCAGCGTGCCGTCTCACATCTTATTAGGAACCCGCTCTAAAGCAGGTG
>JAKSAU010000633.1 GCA_022361535.1 Desulfobacterales bacterium | reverse complement strand
TGGGTAAAATCAAGTATTTGTTCTTCTGCCTGGATAAAGCTTTTGTCATCTTCTCCAATTTGCCTGAATCATAAAGGGGAACTGTCTGCTATATATTGGTCAAGGACCACCTTGCCTATATCGTGCAGAAGGCCCGCAGTATACGCTTGCTTGGGATCTGTTTTTCCTGTTTTTTCTGCTAATTTTTCAGCCAGGCTGCCCACTCCCACGGCATGGAAGAAAAGTCCGCCTTTACACAATGAGTATCCAGACATGCCTGTTTGGCCGTAATATGCTTCAACTGCAGCGGTGATTACTGTTTTTACGAGCATATTCTTGCCTAAGAGCAGGACGGCATCTTTAAGGGTATCTACACGGGCAGTACCTGCAAACAGGGCAGAGTTGCATATTTTTAGCGTCTGGGCTGAAAGCACTTGGTCCTGGGAAAGCTCGTGTGTGATGTCATTGATCCCGTGGCTGTCTTCCTGGACCATCCTCAGTATTTTCAAGGCCGTTTGGGGAATGGGTTTCAGGTCTTCAATGGTCTGCATAATTTCTTCAGCCGTAGGCGGTGAAGAATCTTTGGTTGCCTCTTGTGTGGCTTCCCAGGCCGGGGATATTTGTGTTTCTCCTGTCTCAAGGTCCAATGCAAGGGTGCAGGTGAAAAAACCACCGGTTTCAGATTTGATAATCTCAATGCCCCTGTCTTTAAGTTCATTATTGACAATTTCTGCGGAACGCCCCCCGATATCCAACCCCATATCCTGGTGAGAGATGGGACCCATAAGGGCACCGCCGGCAATGCTGGCCTTGAGGTTTTCTTCAGTACATCCCATATCAATTAAGGTCTGGATTAACAGGGGGATGCCTGTGGAGGCGTATTTTTCAGGGGAATCAGTACCGAAAAAGCCAGGTGGCTCCGGCAGGAGAATGTGGATCATTCCACCGGCTTTTCTAACATTGTCATATAAAGCCACCCCGAGACAGGTACCCAGATAGGCTTGAAATATCTTTGGGGACTGTGTGGTTGCCTTAAATTGTCCGGCAGCAATATGCTCGGTGATTGAGTAATACATTTAAGTAATCAGGGTACTCCACAATAAAATAGTATTAGATATCATTAATTCTCAAAAGGTTTCAAGCCTTATCTCACGCCTGTTGAACAGGGGATTTATAATGTCAGGAGCTTTTGAATCTTAATTTTTGTAAAAAGGAGTAGAATTTCAACATGACTTTTAACTGGGTTGCCATAAAAGCGGTTTCAACTTCATGATAGATTAAAGCCGGTCAACATAGTCAAGTTACATTTGCAAAATGGGAATCGACAGTGTTACCTGAGAACCGCCGATGCGGCTGGGGCTTATTTTAAGCGATCCGTCAAAATGATGAAGTGTTTCCTGGATTTTGAACAGTCCGAAGCCTTTAATGTCGGATTCGGAATCAACCCGATAATCGAATCCGATTCCGTCATCCTGAACGTCTACCGTTACAGACTCATCCCCAACATACAATTCGATTTCAACCTGTTCTGCTTTGGCATGTTTGACAATATTGAACAATAGTTCAGATACGGCACGATATAATATGATATTAAACTGTTCGTTTTTTATTTCAGTTTTTTGATCGGCGTTTACTTTGATTTTTAATCCGTATCGTGCAGAGAAATCATCAGCCATGGATTCAAGGGATGTTTTTAAACCAAATACTTGTAGCTCTTTTGGGTAAAGCTCTGCAGTAAGTGTCCTGGTTTTTTCAATACTGCCATTTAGAAAAGATAACAGTTTTGATTTCTGATCGGTTGGAATTTTACCTTCCGAAATCAACCGCTCGATTTCCCATTTGGTAGCCATAAGAGTCTGGCCGATTGAATCGTGGAGTATGCCTGCAATGCGGCTGCGTTCATGTTCTTCTGCCTGAGCAAGTTGCTGGGATAAAGCGTTGAGTTGTTTCTGGCGTTTGGCTTGGGCAAGGTTCATTTGGTCTAAAAGGTATTTTACCCTGTCTGCAATAGCCACGGACAAAAAGAGCATTTCAATGCCGGAGCCTATCTGTGCTGCATTATTTCCAATGAACGGATAGGGGAATATTCCTTTAAAATTAAGGGCATAAATAATACCTCCGAGAAGAAAAAATCCCCAGCCAAAAAGAAAAAAGCGGGCAGGCCGGTATCCGTTTATTAATGCTGCGCTGCCTGCAGCAATAACAGCGATAATGACCAGTAGACCAACATCAGATATGACCTTACCTATGGCTGCATATGAGAAAAACGGCAGGCTGACCAGCAATCCTGCCGGAACCAACATTACGATTTTTAGAAAACGATGCAGTTTGGGATGAGACGTATTCAGGTCTAAAAAGGTGATGGTAAACCAAAGCATCTGTATGAATGTCAGCAACGCCAGCAATTGTGCCGTTTTTAGCGTGGCAGGCAAAAAAGCCGAAGGTATCGGGCTGAAAGACAATTCATTGGAAATAAAGAAATAAATACATAAGGTGACAGTATAGACAATAAAGATAAGTCGCACCCTGTCACGAAGAAAATAAAAGTGAAACAGGTTGTAGATAATTAATGACAGTGCAATACCGTAGTAAAATCCATAAAAAAGGCTCAGCTTTTTAGAAAATAAATGGAACGCCGTTGGAGAATACAGGGCCGGATCAAGAAAAAGTCCAAAAGATGTTTTAATTCTTAAATAAAGGGTAAAATGTTCAGAGCGACCCTGCGGCACGGTTACTTTTACGGCTAAAGGATCCCGCTTCCCTGTTTTAACAGCATGGTGCATACCAAGTGTAAAGGTTTGCCATCTGTTGATTTTATCCGGGGTGTGGGAAGTTGTCTCCTGCCAAAAGATTTGGATTGTATCGTAATAATCTAAATGTTTGCCTAGATAAAGAATCCAATCGTCACTGTTTAACTTTTCGTCAACCCATTGATCGATTGATTTCATTTCGGATGTTTCAATTGTGCATTTAAACCAATATACGCTTTGGGTTGATCCAAGGTTTATGGAGGA
>JAKSAU010000088.1 GCA_022361535.1 Desulfobacterales bacterium | reverse complement strand
CGTCGTCGTCCGCCAGGCTGGGCACCATCACACTGGCCCCGGCCTTTGCCAAGGCGGTGCAGAAGGCCTGGCCGAGCCCGCCGTTGCCGCCGGTGACGACGGCATTCTTGCCTTTGACCGAAAAGAAATCCATATTGAAATCCGAAACTTTCATGTTCGCTCCTCCCGTTGTATTTTCTTGAGCAATTTCATCGTGAACGCGTGGGCGTCCCCTTCCACCACGATGTCCGACAGGCTGCAGATAGGGGCATTCCCGTTCGTATTGACGGAGATGACGGTGTCGACATCCTTGAGGCCTTCCACATGCTGGATAGCTCCGTTGATGCCCAGGGCCATGTAGAGTTTCGGGCTGACCGTTTTGCCGGACTGCCCCACCTGAATGCTCCTGTCGGCGATTCCCTGATCCACCACGGCCCTGCTGGCGGAAACATGCCCTCCCAAAACCCGGGCCAGGTCTTTCAGCACCTCGAACTCCCCGGCGATCCCGCCGCCTCCGGAGATGAGGACGTCGCTTTCGCGGATATCGTAATCCTTCGGCTTCTCCCGGGCCTCCAGGAGCCGGATTCCCCCGGATTCCGGAACAAGGGAGCCGAGGTTAACGATCGTCGTGGTTTTGATCCCGGTTCTTCCGTCGTTGAAGACTCCGGACCGCACGGTCAGCATCACCGGACCCGGCCCGGTCACCTCGATGGCCGCCATGACTCGGCCGCTGTACGCCGGCCGGATCAGTTCCAGCTTGTCGGTTGTCCGGCGAATCTCCGTGACGTCCGCCACCAATCCTGTCTCCAGGCGCATAGCGACCCGGGGAGCCAGCATGCGTTCCCGGGGACTCGCCGACATCAGGATGCTGTGAAAACCGTATTTCTCATGGAGCGTGCCGATGGCTCGACAGACCGCCTTGAGGTCGTATGGTTTGAGATTGGGGTCCTGGATCCGCAGGAGATGATCGAAATGTCCGAGGAAGCGGGCCTCATCGCCGTTCAGCAGAAACCCATAGCTTTCATAGGATTCGTCCCCGTACATGCGGGAGGCGGCATCCAGGAGTTCGAAGGCATCCTCCGGGGACTCTCCGTCCAGGTAGATTAGGGCACGATTCATCTCAGAGGAATCCCTTTCCTTTCAGGAATTCGTAGACGGCATCAACGCCTTCCTGATCCGCATCCAAACGCTGCTGTTCCCGTTCCTGATACGTCTTCGTGTAGCTGCGGGAGACCTTCGTCGGAGAACCGGACAAGCCCGTTTCTCCCTCGTCGAAGCCCAGGACATTATTGTCCAGACAGAACAGCCGATCCGAAACATCCAGCGTGAGATTCTTGTGCCGGACGTAGGGCAGTCTGTAGCCGCTCTCCCTGGAGAGGCTCAACACCGCAGGTAGATCAATCTCGTATGTCGCCCGGAATCTGTCATCCTCGACATCCACCGAAGCGACGGTGTCGAATCGGTCCTGGTCTATCCCGATGATTCCGGACATTTGATTCAACTCCAGGATCTCGGCGATCTGGG
>JAKSAU010001181.1 GCA_022361535.1 Desulfobacterales bacterium | reverse complement strand
GGTAATGCTTTATCTGTTCAGAGGTGGGATGAGGCAGTTCTTTTTCCATGGCAAGAACAGTCATCACCAGGCCGGGGCTGCAATACCCGCACTGGTCTGATCCCTGGTCTGCCATGAATTCAGCAAATTCAGCGGCTTTTTCGTCAACCCCTTCAATGGTTGTGACTGCACAGCCCTGTACGCGAGCAGCGGGCATGGCGCATGAAAGTACAGGTTTTTCATCTACCCAAACGGTACACAGTCCGCAGTTTGTTGTATCGCAGCCTTGTTTAACCGATAAAAAATTTAAAGATCTTAGGAAATCCAAAAGCAGGGTATTCGGGGCAATTTCTTTGGTATATTCAACTTCGTTGATGACGCATGTTAACTGCATATGGCTTCAATCCCCCTTTTAACAAGAGTTTTAGCCAATTGCTCCCGATAGGTTTTGTTTCCACGTTGGTTGCTTCCAAATGCCATTTCTTCAACCACTTTGGTACAGGCGAATTCAATTTGCCTGTCATCCGGATCATGGGACAGGTATTTGGCTGCTTCCTGCGCCAGCCGGGCCCGTGAAGGCCTTGCGCCCAAGGCAATTTTCCAGCCGTCCTTCGACCGGGACAGGGCAGCTGCAAGCACAGGAAAATCTGTAGCCGTTTTGCGAACACTTCTGTAAGCCGTGCGAATTTGTTGCTTGGGAATGGATAGTTTGACCAGGATATCCCGTCCCGGGGAATTTTCAACAAATTCTTCTATAGGGATGACCCCGCCCCGGTGCAAGTGAACCTGGGTGTTGAGCACCATCAATGCCGTTGTGATGTCTGAAAAGCTAAACCGTGAAAATACAGAGCCGCCAATGGTTGCAAGGTTCCTGAACTGGACGCCGACTATGGGGGCGACCGCATCCCTGAGCACTGTGCCGAAGTTGTCTGACAAAAGGTCGCTGGTCTCTATCTGGCGCAGCCGTGTCATGGCACCAATTTCAATGTGGTGACCGGTATCCTCAATTTTATCAAGGCATAAGCCTGATAAATCAATGCCCGTATGATATTGCCGGGAGCCCATCCGCATCCAGAGCAGACCGCCTAAAATTACATTTTTTTTATCCCGGTGCAGCAGTTCGTCAGCCTGATCCAGGCTGCTGACCGTACAAAACTCGTTTAATTCAAACACATTATGTCCTTATCCTTAAAGGTAACTTTGCAACGAATAGATATATCATAATAGCAATTGCCTGTCATTGAAACAAAGCGTTGGATAAACGAATGATTCTTTCAAAAGGAAAGCGAAAAAGCTTTAAGGCGAATCATAGCAAGATACCTTGGATAAGTAACAATTCCTTGGTTTTTTACCAGTTTCGTAGTATGAAATTATAACAAT
>JAKSAU010000577.1 GCA_022361535.1 Desulfobacterales bacterium | reverse complement strand
CTTCATCCATGGCTTGGCCCATGAGGGATAAAAGGGTTGTGCTCTGCTCTTTGTTCAAAGGAGAAGGATCCCAGCCGCAAATGGATGCCCTGGCTGTGCCATGCCCTGCCATGACAGCCAAGTTATGGGTTGAACCCTGTTTTTCCAATACAGTTTTATATTCGGCAAGAGAGGCCCAGTTTAATTCAGGCGTACCGGTTTTAAACAGGTTGTTCTCTTCAATAAAAGATTTGTAAGACGAGTTTTTTTGAAGACCTGCTGCAGCAAACCCGCAATTGCCGCCGACAAATGTAGTGATACCCTGCTCTGTAAAAGGTATGGTCAGTTCGGCCCGCTCTGAATTGGCAAGAAACCAGTCATTGTGGGAGTGCATATCTATAAACCCAGGCGATATGACTTTACCTGTACAATCCATTACAGGTGCATCAGTATGGATAGCCTCAGGTGAGACTTCTTCAATCTTGTCTTGATTGATGAGCAAATCGCCGGTAAAGGCATCCGCTCCTGTACCGTCTACAATGGTTCCGTTTTTCAACAGCAGTCTGTCCTGGGCCATGGCGCCTCCTTTGTCGGAATCGATGAATATCCAATATTGATTAAGCATGTAAAACCTGTCAATAATGAAACGAAAAATCAACTTAGAAAAGGTAAAAGTCATGACAGATAAAAGAATCGGTTTCATCGGACTTGGCGTTATGGGCCATTCCATGGCAGGGCATATTTTGGATGCCGGGTACCCGTTAAATGTGTATACGAGGACAAAAGACAAGGCATCGGACTTGATTGAAAAAGGGGCAGTGTGGTCAGATACGGTCGCAAATCTGGCTAGTACATCTGATATTATTATTTCCATTGTAGGGTATCCGTCAGATGTGAAGGAAATCTATCTGGGTCCTGAAGGTATCCTGGAAAATGCTGCATCAGGGACTCTTGCAATCGACATGACCACCTCTGATCCTAAATTGGCTGAAACGCTCTGGCAGTCAGGCCAGGAAAAAGGTGTTGGCGTTCTTGATGCACCTGTGTCCGGCGGAGATCTGGGAGCAAGAAATGCTACTCTGTCTATTATGGTTGGTGGTAAGGAAGATGATTTTAACGCTGCTTTGCCAGTGTTTGAGATCATGGGTAAAAATATTGTTTTCCAGGGGGCGGCAGGTGCAGGCCAGCATACAAAAATGGCTAACCAGATCGCCATTGCTGCAGGAATGGTTTCAGTATGTGAATCTCTGGCCTATGCAAAGCGGTCCGGCCTTGATCCTGAGACCGTTCTCAAAAGCATCGGGCAGGGGGCAGCAGGGTCCTGGTCTTTGAATAACCTTGGGCCCAGGATCATCAACGAAGATGACCAGCCCGGATTTTTTATCAAGCATTTTATAAAGGATATGGGCATTGCCCTTGAATCGGCAAAATCCATGGACCTGGACACTCCGGGACTTGATCTGGCTTTTAGTCTGTACAAGAAAATGGAGAGCCAGGGGTTTGAAGAAAACGGAACCCAGGCGCTTTATAAGCTTTTCCAGTAATTTACGATCTGACCGAATCAGGCTGAAGTTTTATGGATGTATTTACCAGTCTTGGGCTGGGCGGGATGTTTTTGTCAGCGTTTCTTGCAGCAACAGTTTTGCCGCTGAGTTCGGAAGTGGTGCTAACCCTTCTGCTGGCATCAGGGCATGGTCCCATACCTGTTGTTGCGGTTGCTACAACCGGCAATGTACTGGGGTCTGTTGTCAATTACTGGCTGGGTATGGCAGGCACCGATTTGCTGGGCAGGAAAATAAAAGGCTTGAGCGAGCAACAACTCAACAAAGCCAGGGAGCGTTTTAAATCCTGGGGCACTGCCAGCCTGCTATTCGCCTGGGTGCCGGTGATCGGTGATCCGCTGACCGTGGTTGCCGGTATGATGAAGGTTAACCTGAAAATTTTTATTGCCCTTGTGTTGATTGGCAAAATGGGCCGTTACCTGGTGCTGGCCGGATATTGGATTGTCAACTGATCAGTCTGCCGGTTAAATAGGTTGCAATGCCCATCAGGTGTTTGATGTCAAGATAGTTGATCGCGGTGTTCGGAAAAAGAAAAGACGCAGATCCTGGCAAAAAAATCATCCCGGTCATTGTAATTGAGGATAACAGGGATTTTAGGCAAGGCCATAAATTTGAATCTAAGATCCCAGTTGTCTTCAGGCTGACAACTCCCGCCAAGTTGCAGGCATTTTTTTTCAAGAGAGTCAAGCTGCCCTGAAAAATGCGACTCAATGGTTTTGGAGGTGTTTGCCACAAATCGTGCAAACAATGGTGAGGCACCTGTAAATTCCCTGAAAGAGATATAGGTTATACTCGATTGTAATGGTTCCAGCGTGTCGTGATGTCGGCTAAGATAGTCAGTGATGATTTCTCTTATGGCCGCAGGCTCTTGTGCTATTTGATACGATAATTTCCCATCCAGAGTTAATGCAAAAACCGTGTTAAAAAACAAGAGGGTGAACTCTGAATCCGTTTGCAAAAGGCCGAGACGTTTAGCTGTTTCAGGGGAAAAACAGGTCATTGATGCTTTTGGGGACGAAGCGTCTTGGCCGTTTATAGATTCAGGATGTGTCATGAAGTTTGATCTTTTTTAGCCTTTAGCTTTGCGCGTTCCTTCATGAGTTCATCATACTCATCTTCAAGTTCTAAAAGCTCTATCATGACAGGGGGTTTAACCGAATGGGCGGGCAGCCGGTCCCGGGTCTCACGGATTAAACCCTCAAGTTCAGCCATTCGCTCGTCTATTTTTTTTAAACGCTCCATTAGTTTAAACGATCCATTAATAGTTGATCCCTGCCGGTTTAACGGAATTTTTGTCATGGGCCTGACAAGGGGTTACCCCATATACCATACGGCATGAAGGGCACTGGGTTTCCATATACTCCATTGTAAATTCCGTGCTGCAGTTTGTACAGGTCAGATTAAACGGGGCTGCTACAGGTGTGCTGTTAAATCCCATCATTCTGATTTTATCGACGATTTGACGGCCTGACTGGTTGGGGTCTGAACAAGCGTTGTACATATCACTCTCCTTTGGATCGATGTTATTTTTAGCCTGATAATACACCGGATACCATTTTGAAGAATTGATATACGTCAAGACCAAATAAAAATCCCCCTGCAGCCAGATCCGGCAGCAGGGGGCTTGTCTATCTTAAAACAAAATTGGGGTTTAAAAAACTACGCCCTGGATCTTGGCAGAACTAGGTTAAGCACAACGCCCAAAATACCTGCAAGGCCGATGCCCTGAAGCTGGAACTGGCCTGCGGAAAAACTCATGCCACCGATACCGAAAATAAGGATCAGGGCAACAATGGAAAGATTCCGGGCTTCCAATAAATCATCACCGGATCTGACAAGGGTGTTGAGGCCAACCACCATGATGGCACCAAATAGCAGCAGCATGATGCCGCCCATTACCGGAACCGGGATGGTCTGTAAAAGAGCGCCTAATTTGCCTACAAAGGCAAGGAGCATGGCAGCAATTGCAGCCCATGTCATAACAGCCGGATTGAACATCTTGGTCAAGGCAACGGCCCCTGTCACTTCTGAATAAGTGGTGTTGGGCGGTCCGCCAAGAAAAGAAGCCAAGGATG
>JAKSAU010000226.1 GCA_022361535.1 Desulfobacterales bacterium | reverse complement strand
GATTTTCCGGGTATCTGCCTGGAAACAGGCAATATTTTCCCAAATAAAAACCCCGGCAGGAAACATCCTGCCGGGGAAAATAAAGCTATTTATTTAAAGGGTTACTGGAGCAGGCTCAACAGGTTCTGAGTTGAAGCATTTGACTGCGCCAGTGCATAGGAACTTGTCTGAGCAAGGAGCGACAGGTTGGAATAAGTTGACGCTTCTTCTGCAAAGTCAACGTCACGGATCGTAGACTCAGATGCCATGATGTTGGTCTTTGTAGTGGACAAGTTTGCTATGGTTGAGGTCAGCTGGTTCTGTACAGAACCTAAGTCACTTCGCTGAGTGTCCAAATCAGCCAAGGCTGCATCTGCAATGGAGATGGCAAACTGTGCCCCCTCCTGTGTCAGCACGTTGATATCCGCAAGTCTCATGGTCTGGGTGTTATCAAGACCTACGGTTCCGGCGTTGGTGGTGTTTACAGCCAGTGTTGATCCCGATCCGATAACACTGTCTTCTTTAAGTGTCCAGTCTTCGGACAGGGTGAGTGTCTGGCCGGCAATCGTGACATCATCAGTCAGCACATCGCCTGCCTTATAATCAACACCACCTTGTGTGAAATCCTGGCCAACGACTGTACCAGCTTCAAGAACAGTTGTAGAGTTCAGAATGGTACCGGCTTTTAGGGTCATATCACTGTCCAACGTCTGACCGGCAACGATAGTTGACCCTCCAATTGTAGACCCTTCGGCGATAACAGATGAACTTAACAGGTCTGAACCGATTGCCAGAGTCGTATCTATGGATGTTGTAACAGCCGCGTTGACTGTAATACTGTCACCCAATGTACTTCCTGCAGCCAGAACAGAGAGCGACGCGATATTGGAGCCCGCCTCCAGGGTCATGTCAGTTGACAGAGTGGTTGATCCATAGGCTTCAAAATCAGCACCAAGCTGGGTACCTACAGCAAGTATGGAAGCATCACCAACCTGAGAGTCTTTGAGTAGAGTCATGTCTGCTGTTAAGGTCAGATTGGCTCCGGCCAGGGTAACGTCACTGGTCAGTTTGTCACCAACTTCATAGTCTACGCCACCATTTGTAAACGCTGTTGTAATTACCGTTCCTGCTTCTAACACGGTTCCTGTAGCAAGAGTAGATCCTGCTGTTATCAACATATCGCTTGTCAAAGTGGTCAGAGCAGCACCACTTACAGTTATAGAACCACCCAGTACACTGCCTTCATCTATTATGGTTCCAGAGCCTAGCTGTGTACCTGCAGTCAGCTCAAAGTCAAGGGCTGTGGTGCCTGTTGCTCCTGATATCGTGGTATTCGCACCCAGAACCGAGCCGGCGGTCAAGATTGAACCTGTAGCAATCGTGGAGCCGGCTTCCAGGATGGATACTGCAACCGTACTGGTCGTACCGGAGACGGTAAAGTCAGCACCGGTTGCTCCTGCACCAATACCAGATATCTGGAAGGTGGAGGTACCGGCCTGGGTAAGGTTAAGGTAACCCAGGGTGGACATCTGGCCAGCTGTGCTGCCCATAACATCTGATACAGAGCCGGTCACTTCAATGGCCCTGCCGTCAGAAGACACCAGGTTCATGGTTCCGTCAGAGTTCATGGTCGCGGTGACGCCATGTTCTGTCACTTTGTCATTGATGGCGGAAACAAGGGCACCAGTTGAATCATTTGCTGATACTTCAATTTCACCGATGGTTATGCCGTTAATGGCAAAGTCAGATCCGGTGAATCCTTCCTGAATGCTTGTACCAGTGGTGCTTTCAACTACTGCGGTAGCGCTGATACCGGTTGCAGAAGTATAACGGTTGACTTCATCAGCCAGTGCACCCATACCATTTTCAGCCTTGTTATTGGCCTGGATGTCAATGGTGTTCAGGGTCAGCTGCTCACCGGTGATAGAGCTTGTGATGGTGAGCTGGGTTTCGCCACCAGCTTCATTTTGTAGGCTGAGCTGAGACGTAGAAATATGCCCCACCTTGGTTGACTCGGTGGAACCGATGTTAATAGAAGCCGTTTCATTGGCATATGCCCCAATCTGGATGTCCTTGTCGGTGAATACACCAGAAAGCAGTTTCTGACCATTATAAGAAGTGGTCTTGGCGATAACGTCCAGCTCTTCCATGAGCTTGTCGATATCTGCCTGGATGGCTTTCCGGGTGTCAGTTGTCTGGGAATCCGAGGCTGCCTGGATGGCTT
>JAKSAU010000667.1 GCA_022361535.1 Desulfobacterales bacterium | reverse complement strand
GTCTATACCATTTAATTTCCACTGACTTTGTTTTAGTTACATTAAAACAAAACTAAAATATAATTTTTAAAAAACCTAAATTTGGCAAGTCAAGTTCCTATTTTTAGCTAAATTTGGCAAGTTAAGCTCCTATTTTTAGCTAAATTTGGCAAGTCAAATCTAAAAGAATGTCTTTCAAAGGGAATTTTTCTTTCACTTTTGGTCCTTTTTTACCCATTCTTACTGTAGCACATTCATCATAAAAGTCATGTTCGAAAAAGAGAATGTATTCCTTCTCAATCGCTTCGTTTAAAAACAGCTCTTTTTCTTTCATGGAGCTTACCGGGAATAAGTCATAGGAGGCCAGCCAAACAATTGGCACATTCGCGGACGTGGGAATAAAGTCAGCCATAAAAACAATTGTCTTTCCGTCCTTCTTTATAAATGGAATCATTTGCCCGGGAGTATGCCCATCATACAATCGAACAGAAACACCCGGGAACAGCTCACGTGCTTCTTCAACCAACTGCATATTCCCATCTTCCTTTAAAACTTTCAAAATCTCCGGATAATAGGCAACCTGTTCCCTGATATTTGATATTTTAGAATGCTCCCATTGCTTTTTACTGCACCAATGGGTAGCATTTGGAAAGAGTAATTTCAATTCTCCATTTTCATTAACTACTGCACCATTACAGTGATCCCAATGCAAATGGGTAAAAAGAACATCTGTAATGTCTTCAGTTGAATACCCTTTTGCGGCTAATGATCCTGGAAGAGCATCAGTTTCTTCATGCCCGTTGTTTCTCTGAATCTTTTCAGAATAGTGATCACCCACTCCTGCTTCAATCAATATCTTGCGTTCCCCAATATCAATTAATAAACAGCGTGAAGTAAGCTTGGTTACATTATTTTCATCAGCCGGATACTTTTTTAACCACATGGGTTTCGGAATTACGCTAAATAAAGCACCTCCGTCACATGAAAAATTTCCGGCATGTATGGTATGTAGTTTCATTTTGAATCAAAAAATTCCTGTGAAAGTGTCACTTTTTAGTTGAAATAAAAAATGGCTACCCTCAACCAGATAGCCATTATTATATGAGTCTCGGATTATCGTCCTAATGATTTGGGTTGTCAAAATTTCTTTTGATGGTTTGATGCCATTGATTGTCATTTTGTTGTCATTACATTGTCATTCGTTATTTTTTTACAATGACCGTTATTGACTATTGAATGACTTTCTTTCAGAAATGGGATTCATACACCAATTTAGGATAATTATTATTTTACAATTGCCATGGGGTCCTGCAATTCCTGTCAAGCATTTTTTCAACTCCAACAGCAGGATCAATAATTTCTTCTTTTTCAGGATTCCACTTCAATTTACTTTCTCCTGAGCGGATAAAAATATCGGACAAAT
>JAKSAU010000804.1 GCA_022361535.1 Desulfobacterales bacterium | reverse complement strand
TTGCTAGTGGTTCTACGTCTACTGGGAAGATAATTTTTGGTGCGAATGATGCTCATGTGGATGGTAGTATTTCTTATGCTCATGGTACTGAGAAGATGAGTTTTGCTACTGATGGGTCAACTGGTCTTGTTATTGATGGTAATGGAAGTGTTGGTATTGGAACTACGAGTCCTAATCAGAGGCTTGAGGTTGATGGTAATTTGAATGTTAGTGGTTTGATTTATGGTAATGGTTCGCAATTAACTGGTATTAACAATGGACTTTGGAGTGATGAGAATGGTTCTATTGCTTATAACGGCAGTGTTGTTGTTCGAGGGGATTTGGATTTAGGAGATAATGAGAGTTTGTATCAGGATGTTTATGCTAGTGATGATGGTTTGGTTTTGTATCTTCCTTTTAGTGAGCCGAATGGTTCTGTGCAGTATGATAGGAGTCCTTATGGTAATGATGCGTATCAGAAGGGAAATGTTGAATGTGGTTCAGGTAAAGGAAAGTATGGGAGTGGTTGTGAATTTATTGGTGGGACTATACATGATTATATTTTAGTTGTTGCTAATCATAGTAATTCTACTAGTGTTGTTAATACTACTGATTTTACAATTTCTTTTTGGGCGTATCCGAACCAATTTAATGGAACTCAAGGGCTTGTAACTCATGATGGTGGTACTGGAATGGGAAGAACGATTCTTTCTATTAGGGAATCGTGTCCGAATCCTGGTGATTTTACAACTGTATTTGCGGGAAGTGTCACTTGTTTTGGAACTCAAGCAAAGGAAAAAGAGTGGCAACTTATTACATTAGTTGTGAGAGAAAATGGTTATAATGATATTATTAAGCTTTATGTAGATGGTGTTAAGGTTGGTAATACTCTTTATAGTAATATTGATACTAATTATGAGGCTAATTGGCTTCTTGGTACTGGTTTAGGTAGGTATGAGCCGTTTAATGGAAGTATTGATGAGTTTAAGATTTATTCGAGAGCTCTTTCTGAGGAGGAGATTAGAACTCAATATTTGAGGAGTTCGGAGCAGAATTCTCTTGGGGCTATTACTGCTGATAAGTTTAGGATTCTAAATTCTAGCGGGGATGTTGGTTTTGTTGTTGATGAAGAAAGTGTTTGGATTGATAAGGATTTGAATGTTAGTGGCAGTGTTGATGTTGGAAATTCTGTTCTTTTGCGTGCGCCTCAAACTACTGATGGTTCTGGGGGGATTTGTTATACGACTACTGGTGGGTATACATCACTTACTAGATGTGCGAGTAGTTCGTTGAAATATAAAAATAATATTTTTAATTTAGAGGGTGGATTGGGTGA
>JAKSAU010000022.1 GCA_022361535.1 Desulfobacterales bacterium | reverse complement strand
GCAGGGCAGATCATCTACGCGTTACTCACCCGTTCGCCACTCTCATCAAGGTGCAAGCACCCTGAATCCCGTTCGACTTGCATGCTTAAAACGCGCCGCCAGCGTTCGTTCTGAGCCAGGATCAAACTCTCCATGATATACAAGCGTCCGAAGACGCTCTTTCTACCAATTAAAGAAGTCCGTTGCCATCTCTCATCGCTGAGTCATGGCGTTCGGTGCCATCACAGGCACCAGGGGTGGCTTGGCCCCTATCATTGACGAGTCATCCTCGACAAGGATCCTATGGCCCACCGATGATAAATCACCGACGGACCCAGAACCGGCCGCTCCTTCATTGCTGAAGAAACGACCACGCGTGGTCTCTTTCTTCCCTTCCCTATTCCATGCCGATGAAACCCATCGTCCGCAAGCGGATTCTCGTTTCATCGACTCTGTAAAAGAACGTCAACGGCCCATCATCTCTTCAGGATCGGCCGGCGTTGCGTCTCGTCGTTCCCGTCGAAGCGCGAGGAGGAATCTACCCTTCCGATGATTTTTCGTCAATACGTTTCCACGAAAAACTTTCGCCCGGGTCGATACGGAGGAGATCACGCTTCCGGGTGACCCTCCGCTCCCTTAGGAATCATCGTCGGTTTTCACCGCGACTTGAGGGAAATCGACGGAATCTCCGGTCTCCGGATAGGGCAGGTCGGCGAAGTACCCGGAAGCTCCGGCGGCCAGGACGGCCCGGGCCACGTCGGGCGAGGGCACAGTGTAGGGGAAGAGGGACCCGCCGAAGGCCGCGTATGGTTCGGGGAGTCCTTGCCGGAGGTCCAGGATGCAGGGGTGGATGGAGGCGGCGCCGAGGCGATCCGCTTCGGCCGCGACGACCGCGGGATCCGCCTCCGGCTCGGCCAGAACGCCGAGGGCGAAGCGCGGGTCCATCTCCTTCAGGCGCCGGAGGCAGCGCCATTCGAAGCTGGAGAACAGCACCCGGGAACCCATTCGGTGCTCATGCACCAGGGCCGCGACCTGCTCCTCGACGCCCCCCGAGGGATCGGAACTCCAGGCGGACGCCTTGATCTCTATGTTGAGCAGGACGGGCCGATCATGGGCGGCGAACAGCCGGAGCACCTCTTCCAATCCGGGGATCCTCTCCCCGGCGAACCGGTCGTCGAACCAAGAGCCGGCGTCGAGGCGGCGCAGG
>JAKSAU010001083.1 GCA_022361535.1 Desulfobacterales bacterium | reverse complement strand
ATAGTTCCATACAATATTATCCTCCAGTATTACCGGGCCATAACCGCGCCCTATGCCGATACCACGCCCTAGCACATCCTTAATTATATTTCTGGCTATGATAATCGGACCGACATTTCCGGTTTCCACAGAATCAACCGGAAAACTAAAGATACCCTGGTCACAAGCAATAATGGTATTATTAGTAATTCTAATATTAGCATGACACTGCCTTGCAGTTATGATACCGTACCCCCGGCAATTATATATCAGGTTATTATGGCATTCTGTTACCCAGGACAGCGCGTGAGAGCTGGTATTTTCTATAATACAGTCAATAACAGATATTTCGCCTTTGGGCAGTAATACCGACGATCCTGAACCGTCCCAGCGCACCAGACCGTTACCGCCATTTAACACACACCGGCAAAAACTCAAATAACCCTCCCATTCATCATCATTCGATTTATAATCGATGGCAATGGCTGCTTTTTGATTTTCTCCGAGATCAAATTCACACTCGACAAACTGGATATCCTGCGAATCTCGCAATTGAAACGGATACCACCATTGTTGACTAGTTGTAGCCTTGAAAACCAGTCCCCGAAAACAAGGCTGACCAAAACCGGAATTGCCGGTATCGGTATGAAAGAGATTAGAAGTTAACATATTTACGTTGTCTATAACAGCATCAAACGGACAATACTGGCCATTGGTATCGACCGCCATATATAATAGATGGTCTGCCAGACCTTTAACACTGCCGTTGGAGTCCTGCGGATATGGCTTAATCCGTCCCTCAATCATCACCTGGCTGTAATCAGGACATACTTTACTGTGTATCTCGGTTCCGTCCCAATGACCGCCGAATTTTACATAATCAATCCGGTCAAAGCCGAGAGAGTCAAACGTGATAGGCTCATCACCGTAAATACGGATGTAAAATGAATCAGTAGAAGTATCATAAACGTAACCATAAAAACAGTTGAGATCGAGAGAAATACAAATACCTATACCATTAATAACATCATTACCAGAAATAAAACCGGAAGGCCCGGTTAATTTGAAGTCATATACATAATCGGAATCGATTGTTACATCATTATTACTAAATCCGGCTGTAGTATAATTTGTATGGCCGT
>JAKSAU010000575.1 GCA_022361535.1 Desulfobacterales bacterium | reverse complement strand
TTCACCTGTACCGATACGCATTATTTTTTGCCTTGAGAAGGCTTGGTCAAGTGCCGTATTAAGTTTATCAAGGCCTGCAAAGTACTGAAGTACCGGCGGATGAAAATATGCCTGGAGGATACAATAAGAGCAGTCTAAGGTACAGAATGTACCTGAATGTAGAATGGTATAATCACAGCAGGTATAGTGGCTGGTACCCGGGCACTCACGTATAACAGCTCCCCTGTTCTGAGTTATATAGAGTATTTTTTTGGCAAATGAAATCGGATCCTTTTGGGCATTTACCAAGTCATATACAGGATTTGAATCTTCAACGATTTCAGGAGATTTACCTAATTTGGAAAGCAGGTAGCGGATCTCAGGTGTATCTTCCAGGTCCGCGTCCATAAAAACACGGTCCGGTTTCATAATACTCATCTGTCCAATAGACCTTTTAGATCAGGGTTGTTTTGCAAAGAAACCAGTTTTTCCATCCGGGATTTGAACTCGTCAACAGACTTAAAATCAATCTGTATTGAATAAACCGTACTTTCAAAATTTACAGGCAGGCTCACCTTTATTCCGGGACCAAGTTTAAGCCGGTTTAAATGTTCTACAGCTTTTTTGCGAGCAGCTTCAAGTGCCGGATAACGCCTTTGCAATAGGTGAGTTCTCAATTGATTACCGCGGGCAGCCAAATCTTTGTGTGCAGATAAAGAGGCTTGGTCTGTCTGCGAGATCCCTAATGCTTTTAAGGTGTCATCTAATAGTTTTGGTAAATCAATGCCGTCACGGGCACAAATTTCATTGGCCCAATTAATGATTTCAATTTGCTTGCCTGACGAAACCTTTATATTTGAAAACAGGTCCAAAAATGAATTGACACTTTTCTTATCCATTGCCAAAAGTGTCTTGGTCGCTTTAATGGATAAATGACCTGTATCGATCAAGTCCATAGCCTGCTTTGGCATCTTATGCAGACGGGATAAGGTCTTTAAGTATCCTGAATTCAAATCGCAATTAAAAAGTGAAATTGAACTGTCCGCTATTTGTTTATGATCTATGTATTGTTCGAGCAAGGCAACAGCGCGAATCAATTCTCCAGGTTGGAGTTCACGGGTAAAAGCACTCTCAGATACAGCCATTCGGGCAGCTTTTTGTAAAACTGCCGACTCATTTTGTTCCTGGGTAGAAAGAACCCTGCAGGATATCGTTTCCCAGCCTAACTGCCTAACTGCTTCAACACGTTTGAATCCGGAAACAATGGTGTATGAATTGTTATTGGCAAGGACCAAAGGAGGAACCAGAAGTCCGTTTTCTAAAACAGAGTTTACAAGGTTCTCTATGTTTTTATTGGGCCCTGTAATACGAAACCCAGTGTCAACCATATCAATGGCGGACACTGGGATTTTCAGGATATCAATTTCATTCATTGATTAAATGGTATCACCTGTTAGGCGATTAAATATTTCTTTATAGGTATTACTTGTATTCTCGATAATTTCAGCAGGCAGTTCCGGACCTGGAGGAGTTTTGTCCCAACCTGAATTTGTAAGCCAGTCCCTTACGGCTTGTTTGTCAAAACTATTTTGTCCCCTGCCCGGTTCATAGTCATTTAACGGCCAGAACCTGGAAGAATCAGGTGTCAGAATTTCATCAATAAGAATGATCTCTCCGTCAAGCATACCAAATTCGAACTTGGTGTCTGCGATAATAATCCCTTTTTCAAGGGCAAGTTTTGCACCCCTGTTGTATATCTCAAGGCTTAAATCCCTTAGTTTTTCAGCATTTTCTTTGCCGATGATATTAATGGTTTCTTCAAAACTGATGTTGATATCGTGGTCACCGATTTCAGCTTTTGTAGAAGGGGTGTAAAGCGGAGTTTCAAGCTTATCTGATTCTTTGAGGCCTTCAGGCAGGCTGATATTGCAGACATGCCCTTCTTTCTGGTAAGACTTCCACCCGGAACCGGAAATATAGCCTCTGACAATACACTCAACAGCCATGGGTTCGGCTTTCTTTACCAGCATACTTCTGCCTTCAAGGGCGTCTTTGTATTTTTGAAACTCTTGCGGGTAGTCAGCAACATTGGTGCTTATAATATGGTTGCTAACTATATCTTCCATCTGTTTAAACCAGAAAACGGAAATCTGGTTCAAGACTTTGCCTTTGTCAGGAATGGTGTTTGGAAGGACCACATCAAAGGCGGACAAACGGTCTGTTGTCACCATAAGCAGGGCATCTCCCGTATCAAAGATGTCTCTTACCTTTCCCTGCCTTACCAAGGGAAGTCCTTCGTATTCTGTACCAGGAATTATACTCACCTTTAACCTCCTTTAAAATTAACAATTCTTTACAAAAATTTTGCTGATTAATAGCACAGAATGGGGTATTTTTCTATTCCCAGTAGAAAAATTCCACAAACCTTTTAAAAGATTTGTTTTAGGAGGAAACACTGGGCTTGACCTGAACCAACCATCATAATATGTTTGGACCGGATCATGAAAAGGAATAACCGTTCGAATCAATGAGGATATCCATGAAAAGGATCTTAATCTACCTATTGTCTCTGTTGTTGTGCGGGATTTGGATGACATCAACTGCTCAGGCTCAACCACATTATACACTTAAAGACCTGTGCCAGTTAGCCAATAAAAATGCCGAGACCATTAAAATCGCTGAAGAAGACCAGTACATCGCCGAACAGGAAAAAGAACGGGCACGGTCAGTTTTAATTCCCAGGGCCACACTATTTGGCAAGTACCTGAATTATAAGAATGATGATGTCTATTCTCCTGATGTAAATACAATAGGCGGCAAGCTGACCCAGACCTTTACACTGAACGGCCGGGAATTGATTGCCTATGATGTCAGCAAAAAAGGCATCGAAGAGGCTGTGTTTTCAAAAGAAAGCATCCGTTCAGACTATATTTTCCAGGTGGCACAGGCATACATCCAGGCGTTGAGCAACAAACGTTTGGTAGAAGTGGCAGATGCCGAAGTGGAACGGCTGGCAACTTATCGGGATTCCGTGAAAGAAAAATTAGCTGTAGGAAATGTAACCAAGACAGCTATGTACAGGGCTGAAGCTGAGTTATCAAGAGCCAAAACAGACCAGATTGTTGCGGTGAACAATGTAGATACTTCAAAAGCAAGCATTGTAAGACTGACAGGGATCGAAGACGAGTTTAAGATTTCAGCCGATGATATAAAAGATACAGATGACTTCAGTATAACCCTTGATGAAATCAAAGCAAGAGCACTTGAAAACCGGTATGAGATCAGGCAGGCCAAAAAGTCCATAGAGATTGCCGAACGAACAGTTGCATATGAAAAAGGTGATTATTGGCCTAGCATTGATTTGGAAGGCGGTTACCAGGAAAACGATGTTAAGTATGGTACAAGTTCCGGTTCTGATGCTGACTATGATACCGAAGAAGCATATATTCAGGCCATGCTGACTTTTACTTTATACGATGGAGGGCTTAGGCAGGCCCAGGTGCGCCAGGCTATGGCCAGGGAAAGACAGGCCAAACAGGCCCTGAGTAACCAGGAAAAGGTTGTTGTTCTCCAATCCAAAGAGTCTTTCCTTGAATTTGAAGCAGCTAAAAGTACATTAATCAACCTTGCTGATGAAGTAAAGTCTGCCCAGGAAAATTACAATGCAGTCCAGATGCAGTTCAAATACGGAATGGCAGACAGCATCGATATTATGGATGCCAATACCCTCTTGGTTGATGCTGAAAGACGTATGTCCAATGCAAAATACACCTATTACCTGTCGATTTTGAAAATTATTTATACGCAAGGTGATATCCTAAAGCATCTTCTGGCTGATTCGAAAGAATGAGCAAGCATTCAATATATCGCAGATAGTTAAAAGACAAAAAACCCCTATGCATCAAGGATGCATAGGGGTTTTATTATGCGTGTTGAACTGAATTTTTAATGTTTTCAGCGGTTAAGCTTGACTATTCGGTTACCTCAACTTATCCTTTACACCATATCCGGCCTGGGATTAACTTCTGATGCAAAGGAGCAAATTATGTACGAAATTATAGCGAACCCTGAGGACTATCAAATCGATCGATTGATTAACGGAACCGGAAATGCCAACATTGAGCTTAGCAAAGAAGAACGTGACAACTGGGCAGGTGAAATTGTCAACTTCAGCGAACGGCTGACTGAATTTGCCAAAAAAGCCAATGAACTGGCAACCGTATTGTCTTCCGATGATAAGATCTCTGCTACCCCGGCTTCACTAAAAACACTGAAGATTCAGCTTTTCATGATTAATGATGCCTTGAATTCCGCTCTTGAAATCGCAGATAAACTCGAATCCGATATTGTTAGAAAGGAAACCGTTTAGTTACGATCCTGCAAGATTACACTTCTGTCTGAGTAAATGGTCTGTGAGAACCAGCGCCAGCATGGACTCACAGACCTTGTTAATTCTTGGAACGGCACATATGTCGTGTCGGCCTTTTGTTGAAACCATTGTTTTTTCACCGCTTTCTTTAAGTGTTTCCTGGGGTACTAGAATCGAAGGGATGGGTTTGACATGAACCCTTACCACGATATCCTCTCCGTTAGATATGCCGGCAAGTATGCCACCTGCATTATTTGATAAAAATCCGTTTTCACCGAGGCTATCATTATTTTGTGAGCCTTTCATGTCAGGTGCATTGACACCGGAACCGATTTCAACGGCTTTGACGGCACCGATACTCATCATTGCTTTGGCAATCTCACCGTCAAGCTTATCAAAAACCGGGTCTCCAAGGCCTGCTGGTACATTCTCAGCTCTTATTTCAACAATACCACCTAACGAGTCCCCTTCCTTTTTTACCTGTTCGACCAGTTCTGCAATGGCTTTGGCAGCTTGATGATCAGCTATTTTAAAAGGGTTAGCATCAATAACATTCTTGTCGTAGTTTTGCGCATGTACACCGCCGATAGCCAGGGTGTGGCTGAGAATGGAAATACCGTGTGGATCCAGTACAATTTGTGCCACAGCACCAGCTGCAACACGCGCTGCAGTTTCCCTTGCAGATGCCCTGCCCCCGCCTCTATAATCCCTAATTCCATACTTTTTAAAATAAGTATAATCACCGTGGCCTGGTCTGAATACATCAGCGATATCTGTATAAGACCTGGATTTTGCATCCTTGTTTTCTATGAGTATCATAATGGGTGTACCTGTTGTCTTTCCTTCAAAGGTACCTGAAAGAATAACAGGTGCATCAGGTTCTTTTCTTTTTGTGGATACCGGCCCCTGACCGGGTTTGCGTTTGTCCAGTGCTTTTTGTATTATGGCTTCATCTATGGGTAGGCCAGGAGGACAGCCTTGTATGGTCACTCCTAACGCTTTTCCGTGGGATTCTCCAAAAGTGGTTATCTGGAAGGCTTTGCCAAAACTAGACCCGTTCATTGTCAAGTCTCCTTTTTATCAGTTGTGCTGCTTCCTGGGCAGAGTGCTCAGCTGTATTGATAGTGATTTGTGCTAGTTCCTCGTACAGGGGGGTTCTGAGTTTAAGCATGTCTATGGTTTCTTGCTCAAGACTGTCATCGGTTAGATCCGGACGCTGGCTGTCTGTTTTTACATCTGTGCATATTCTTTGTGTCAATACTTTTGCATCAGCAAAAAGCCATACGCAGGTTCCGTTTTGCCTGATGAATTCTCTGTTTTCTTTGGCAAGAACAATTCCGCCTCCTGTAGCGACAACAGGTGATTTCTCCAAATCCAGCCCGGTTAAAATACCTGTTTCCCTTTCACGGAAATAATCCCAGCCGCGTTCTTTTACCATTTGGGCAATTGATATATTGAATCTGGATTCAAGGAGTTGATCAGTATCTACAAAATCACAATCCAGCAAGTCTGCAAGAATTTTACCGGTACTTGTTTTACCTGTACATCGATAACCAATAAGAAAAACAGGGCGCATATCTTCAATCCTTACAATGCTTCGTAAAGTTCCCAATAGGTTGGAAACGATTTTTCCACACAAGAGGGGTTTTCAATCTCAATGCCCTCAACCATGAGGCCGGCAACAGAAAAAGCCATTGCAATTCTATGGTCATTAAATGTTTCGATTTGTGCTCCATGGGGAGCCCCCCCGGTAATTTCCATAAAATCAGGACCTTGACTTACCTGGATACCCATTTTACTTAATTGAGAACATACCGCATCAATACGATCGCACTCTTTTATTCTTAAATGGCCGATGTTCCGGATACGGGTTGTTCCTTTGGCAAATGCCGCTGCAACTGCAATGGCAGGAACAGCATCAGGCGTATCTGACATGTCTACATCAACTCCGGTCAATGGACCGCCCGTAACAGAAAGCACTTTACCTTCGTGTTCAAGGGTACAACCCATTTTTTCAAGGATGCCAATCTGCTTTAAGTCACCTTGAAGTGAGTCCGAACCGATGTTAGCTACACCGATTTTTTTACCGGTAACAGCACCTGCTGCCCAGAAATACCCGGCATTGGAAAGGTCCGGTTCAACAGACCGGGGACCGGAAATGTATTGTTGCTGCCCAGGTACCTCGTAACGTGTGGAAGAAATCCTATTAGCGGTTACATCAAATTGTTTCATTACATCCAGGGTCAGGTCAATGTATGGTTGGGAAACAGGAGGGCCAGTTAATTCAACAACTAATCCCTGATCAAACAGGGCGCCTGCCATGAGTAATGCTGACAGGTACTGGCTCGACCTTGAGCAGTCGATAACAGTTTTGCCTCCCATCCGTGTGCCACCTTGGATAACCACAGGTGGGGTTCCCTGATCATTTCTGGAATAGGCTGTTATCTGAATACGAGTCAAAGCATCGAGCAATTCGTTCATAGGACGTTGGCACATGCGTTCGTCCCCTGTTAGCGTATAGGCTGTTTCTCCCAAGGCCGCGATTCCTGCCAAAAGGCGCATAGATGTGCCTGAGTTGCCAAGATATATCGGTTCTGAATAAGGAACTGGCCTGCCGCCAAACCCTTTGACCTCTATCAAGTCTTTTGACGCTTCTTTGATCTCCGCTCCCATATAACTAAGAGTCTGCTTTGTCAGTGAGAGATCTTCGCTGTCCAATGAGTTATATATTTTTGAGGTTCCATTTGCCAATGCGGCACAAATCATCATTCTGTGGGAAATACTTTTAGAGCCTGGTACTTTTACTACCTGATCTGTTATCCCCTTTGGGGAAAGCTGTTTCATTAGAATCTCCTTTGGATCAACTTCCTGTTATCTGTTTTCGCATGAGTTCTGTATCCGGTTGTATTCCTGTCCACAGTTTGAATTGGGCAGCTGCCTGAGCAATGAACATGGACAGGCCGTCTATGACGGCGCATTTTTTTTGTGTTGCAGTTCTAATCAAGGCGGTGTCAATGGGGGTATACACTACATCCATAACTACCATACCTTCTGCCAAGCCTTCAGCTGGAAAGCTTAACTGCTTGATATTTGGTTCCATGCCAAGGCTTGTGGTATTTATCACCACATCTGCTCGGATCTGACCGATGTGTTGCTCGGAAACAAACTTTCCATTTACATGAGTGGCAAGATCTATTCCTTTTTTGGCTGTTCGGTTGGTTATAATAATATTGCCTTTTTCATGGGCGATACCGTAGGCAACTGCTTTTGCAGCGCCTCCAGCACCCACAATGCAAACTGTTTTGCCAGCAATACCGTATGGCTTTAACGGGGTAATAGCTGCTTGACAATCCGTGTTATATCCTTTTAGAAAACCGTTTTCGTTGACAATTGTGTTCACGGCACCGATCGACAAAGCCATAGGGTCAATCCAGTCCAGGTGAGCCATGATTGATTCTTTAAACGGAATAGTAATGGATGCCCCTTTTATCCCTAAGGTTTTTATGGCTTCGATAGCATTTTTTATGTCCGAAGGCTCAAAAGCTAAATACGCCGCATTCAGGCCTTTATCTTGAAAGGCAGCATTGTGAATAATTGGGCTTTTTGAGTGGGTTACCGGGTTTCCCAGGACACAATAAAGGTCTGTTTTAGCGTTAATCATAACTAAAAATCCTCTTTTACAAACACCGGGTAAGATCCCAAGACTTTTAAAGTAAGCGTCTGTGCTCTAATCTCTTCGATTGTTTGATAAACGATGTCATCTTCAATGTGTCCCTCTATATCCATGAAAAAATAATAACTCCAATTTTGATGACGGGTGGGACGTGACTCGAGTTTAACCATATTTAAGCCGGACTTATCTATTGGCGCAAGAGCCCGAAATAATGCACCAGGAGTATGAGAGGTGGCAAACATAATGGATGTTTTATCATTACCAGTTTTCTCAGGGGCATCTTTACCAATGACAAGGAACCTGGTTACGTTCCCTCCAAAGTCTTCTATTTTGGATTCCACCGGTAATAGTTCATAAATATGAGCGGCCTTCTGGGATGCGATGGCTGCGACACTTTCATTTTTGGAAGCCATAAGCGCAGCCTTTGAGGTGGAAGAGGTTTCCATAACTTCAACATGGGGAAGTTTCTTTTTAAGCCATCCTTTGCACTGGGCAATGGCTTGCGGATGGGAATAGACCACCTTTATATCATTGGCCTCGCCGGTGATAGACAATAGATCATGAGAAATGGGTTCATAGTGTTCGGCACAAATATTTAAGTCAAATTCACTGAATAGATCTAAAGTATGGTTCACTGCACCTTCAATTGAGTTTTCGACAGGTACGACACCGAAATGGCTATTGGTGCGTTCTACATCTTTAAATATATCGAACAAGTTAGGTTGTTCCAAGAATTGTCCGGAGTGTTTAAAATGATTCAATGCAGCTATGTGGGTGTAGCTGGCTTTAGGACCCAAGTAGGCAATTGTTTTAGGTTTTTGTATCTCACGTGTCGCTGTAATAATCACATTAAAGATATATTGTATCAGGTCCTTGTCAGCAGGGCCTTTGTTGATCTGTGACAACCGGTCAATTACCATTCTCTCTCTTGTCCGGTCCAGAATCTGGCTTCCTTTTTGTTTTTTTACAGCACCAACCTGTTCCCCGATTTTGAGGCGTTGATTAATCAGGTCAAGGATTAGCTCATCTATACGATCGATTTCCTCGCGCAAAGGTATCAGAGGATTGGGTTGGGAATTTTCTGTCATTTCTTTGTTTCCTGTTTCTCAGTTGTCCTATTTTTCATATACAATTGTCTTTTTAACGGCCCCTAAAAATGCGAAAACCGCCTCAGGGCTTGCCTGCTGCGGTTTGTTTGTTTTTTTGGGGCTTAGGTTGGAAAATCAATTCACCACAGGCAGGCAGGCCCTCCTCTAAAAGGTCTGCTAAAATAAAAATATCTGCCAAAGGTAAAATTCATTGATAGTCCTGTTTTGTATTTTGATTCGTGAACCTTATACGCCTGGTTTGAATCTGTCAAGGGGATGCCGGTTAAATTTTTCATAAGATATTGGTTAGATATCCTTGACTCACCCACAGCTTTTTTTTAACTTTCTTCTCCGGGTTTTATGATAAAGGATTGAATGCGGTTGCCATCCATATCTTTGACGGTAATTACCCAATTGTTAACAATGATGGATTCTCCCGGGTTTGGTATGCGTTCAACCTGCTCTAAAAAAAATCCTGATACTGTATCATAGTTTGCTGACTCCGGGATTCCAAGATTAAGCTCTTTGTTTATATGATCTATGTCGATTCTTCCGGCTACCAACCATTTTTTACCTTTAAGTTGTACAATTTCCAGCATGTTCTGGTCAGATTCATCCGTAATTTCACCGAATATTTCTTCAACAACATCTTCAAGGGTTACGATGCCAGAAACCCCGCCATGCTCATCAACCACTACGGCCATATGGCTTTTCTTGGTTTTAAATGCCTGAAGTAAAGAATCAAGTTTTTTTGATTCCGGTATAAAATATGGTTTTTTCATTATTGATTTCAGATCCAGACCTTTTGAAGTCTTTCCATCTGCTACCTGCTTCTGAAATTTGGCAAATAAATCTTTGACGTGTAAAATTCCAACAATATTATCAATAGTATCTTCGATGACAGGTATTCTTGAAAAACCGGTTTTAAGTACCGTTTGAATATCAAGCCCCTCAGAAGCATCAACCACAAACATATCGGCTCGGGGTGTCATGATTTCAGAACAGGATGTGTCATCAAACTCAAAAATGTTGGTTATATATTCTTTTTCTTCTTCCTTAATTTCACCCTCTTCTTCAACGACTTCAACCATAGTCATCAATTCATCTTCCGTAACTGCTTCCTGAGAATTATCAATCGTACCATGAAGTTTGGGTATGAAATTGAGAATAAAGATCAGGGGCCAGAATATCTTAG
>JAKSAU010001166.1 GCA_022361535.1 Desulfobacterales bacterium | reverse complement strand
GCCCATGTTGAATTTCTCCGAGGCATAAAGAATCCCATCGGTATCAAATGCGGTCCTACAATGACAGACGATGCGTTGATGGAACTCTTGGATATCCTCAATCCAGATGACGAACCAGGACGGATTACTTTGATTAGTCGCATGGGCCATCAGAAGGTACAAGAACTGTTACCCACGCTGGTCAAACGCGTCCAGGCTGAGGGACGTACCGTCGTCTGGTCCTGCGATCCCATGCACGGTAACACCGTGACATCCTCGAACGGTTATAAAACGCGCGCCTTCGATCACGTCCTTGCTGAAGTAAAAAACTTCTTTGCGGTTCACGCTGCTGAAGGGACCCATGCCGGTGGTATTCATATCGAGATGACCGGTCAAGACGTCACGGAATGCACAGGGGGGGGGTACGACATACAGGAAGAGGATCTCTCCGAACGCTACCACACGCACTGCGATCCCCGTCTCAATGCCTCGCAGTCCTTGGAACTAGCCTTCCTCTTAGCCGACTCACTCCAGGATCAAAATAATCGTCGGAAAAACAGTACCACTAAATAGTTTTTTTTCACAGGAAGAAGGGAAGGCTGGTTGCACCGTCGTGAGCACTAGCTTGTCTGTGTGTCGCCGTACTGCCATGCTGCGCATGCCTCCCCTGAACGGGGAGGAAGTCCTACGGTAGAAGCTGCTTAGACAAGCAAGCTTGCCACACATCTTCTTCCTTGGCCTTGCAGAAAGCTGGTTGAGCATACTTTCAGCCTTTTTGGTTTGTTTAGAAATAGGATGGAAGATTCTGTTTATATGCTGGCGCTAGATGCTATTGGCCTATTCATAGTAGAACAAGCCATTCCCTAATCGTACGAAGGAAAGGACTATGAAGAAGCTCGCTTCGAGAGTAGGCCTTGACGTAGTACGCGACGGATGAAATCCGTCTGGAATGGCGAAACGGATATACTCCTCTAGCAACAATACCGGCGTGAGCCCATTAAAACAGAATCTTCCTTCCGATTAAGATTCGAATAGTAGAACCATCTCACAGACTAAACAAGGTTACTCATATCAGGCCGTTACAAAATCCGCGACTGCCTTCCCTTCTTCTGTGAAAAAATCGAACAGTTCTGTGTGTAGCTATATTAAGAAAGGGGGGGGGGCTAGATCTGCGGGATGAGTTCTTCGCGTTGGCGTTGTTGTTCGCGTTCGGCGGCGCGTTGTTTTAGGGCCCGACCTTTTTCTGGAGTGGGATCGACGTTGCAACCGTAGACGAGACGTCCTTCGTGGTCTTCGGGGAGGTGTTCGGTGATGGGATTGCCCTCTTCGTCCACGAAGAGGAGGCAGTGACAGTATTTGTAGATCTGCATGTCGGAGCAGGGACAGACCCAGGTACGATCCTGCACTTCCGCTTCCTTGTCCGTATAAAAACGACAGGGACAGAGCGGTTTCTTCACCTCGTCCATATGCTTAGCGAGACCTAACTTAACTGCATCGGTGATCTCGGGATCGGGATGTTCCCAGGTGCCGGATTTTTGGGTGAAGTGACCTACGAGTCGCTCGACTTTGTCTAGGCTGTCTTGGCTTGGTTGATCCATCGTATATCCATTATATATTTAAGACTGGGCAACGTTCACGCGGGATAGGTCACACATATTATTAACAAACCTTTCGCCGCGGAGAAATAACCGTTCCGGTTTAAAACGTCCTTTGCTTACGCTCGACTCTACGGAGCGGTTCTTTCTGTTCGGTAATCACGGGTAGTTTCGCGGATTTCTCCGCGTTGATCTGAATATAATGCTTCCACTTCTCAGGAACGTCCTCTGT
>JAKSAU010000498.1 GCA_022361535.1 Desulfobacterales bacterium | reverse complement strand
TGATCTTGAGATCTATGTAAATCAATTTTACCCTTCTTTAAGGAGTATCGGGATAATGGGCAATATATGGCATGGTAGTTATTCAATGGATAATAATAGTGACTATTCAATCCCGACAGTTCCAAATAGTCGTATGCAAGGAGAACGAACTATTCCAGCCTCAGCTTCCCAAAATGGATGGAATTTCTCTCCTATTCGGAGTTTAAATTATTTTTTAACAAATTATCAAACAGTAGAGGATCCCTGGGATATAACAAAACAATTTGTAGGGGAGGCACATTTTTTTAAGGCATTCTATTATTTTGATTTATTACGACGTTTTGGTGACGTTCCATGGCTATCAGAGCCTTTAGAAACCGATTCAGAAGAATTATTTATGGAGAGAACCCCAAGGAGTGCTGTAGCTGACTCTATTATTGCAAATTTGGACAAAGCCATTGATTATTTGAGCTGGCGGGATGTTACCCCTCAGTCAAGGATAAATAAAGAATCGGCTTTGATATTTAAATCAAGGGTTTGTCTATTTGAAGGAACATGGGAGAAATATCATGATGGAACACCCTTTGGTGTTAGCAACGCAAATCCAGATAAATATTTAACACTTGCCGCTGATGCTGCAAATATGCTTATGGAAAGTGGAAAATGTGACATATTTAATACAGGTAACCCTGAAGCAGACTATGCATCTTTATTTACACAAAATAATTATGGGAGCCATTCAGAAGTGGTATTGTGGGAGTCCTATGATTTTGATCTTGGAATTGCTCACCGTTTGCCAAGTCGCGAAGGGTTGGATATGGGACTGGCCAGATCATTCATCGATAGCTATTTATGTACTGATGGTTTACCAATAGCCAATAGTCCATTGTACTTAGGCGATGATAATCTAACAAATGTAGTTGCTAACCGAGATTTAAGATTGAGACAATCTATCTGGGTACCTGGAGAGGGATTGACAATTCTAAGTAATGGTGATACCATATTTTTTACAAAACCCGATATCGATAAAACCACCAGTCGAAATACAACAGGTTATCAACTAAAGAAGGGATTTTATTTGGAAATGGGTGCTGATGAAATTCAAGATTCTGAAACTGGAAATGTAATGCTAAGATATGCCGAGGCCTTACTAAACTATGCAGAAGCCAAAGCCGAACTTGGCAGCATTACTCAGGAAGATATTGATAAAACAGTTAATAAGCTAAGGAGTCGTGCAGGAATGCCAAACTTGCAATTAAATAATATCGCAGTTGATCCGAATTGGCAATTCCCGGCATTGTCTCCGGTAATTAATGAAATAAGAAGAGAAAGAGGAATAGAGCTTATTATTGAAGGTCATAGACTAAATGATTTACTTAGGTGGCGTGCACATGATGTTTTTGTTGGGAAATATCCCAAAGGAGCGAAATTTATTCAATCTGATTTCCCTGACATGGTTATTGGTGTAAATATCTTTGTTGATGAGAATGGGTATATCGATCCTTATCAGAAAGCCTTAACTGCTGGTTTTGGCTTTAAAAGTAACAGAGATTATTTAGATCCTATTCCTGCTGCTGAATTAACACTGAGCGAAAAACTAGTGCAAAATCCAGGTTGGGGTAATTAGATTTTTGCTATATTATAACTAATTACAGTTAAAATTATAGAAGTTATAGGAATCCCACTGGCTTGATGGGGTTCCTTATTTAGCTTGCAATCATATTTTCTTACAAAATATTATAAACTATGAATATGAGAATGTCACTGATATTAATATGCATTGTCTCATTTCTTGGAGCTTGTAGTAAAAAAGCTAACATTGAAGAGACTCTTCTACCAATACCTTCACGGGAACCCAATGCAGCCCAGCTCAAACAAATTGAGCGTAAATATGGCATGTTTATCACTTTTGGGATTAATACCTTTCATGATCAGGAGTGGACAGATGGATCTCTGCCTGCAGCTTCATATAAACCAACCATGATTGATGCGGATCAATGGATTAAGACTGCAAAAGAGGCAGGTATGAAATATGTAATATTAATAACGAAACATCATGATGGGTTTTGTTTATGGGATAGCAAATATACAGAATATGACGTG
>JAKSAU010000518.1 GCA_022361535.1 Desulfobacterales bacterium | reverse complement strand
CAGGCATAGACGGCCAGACTCTGACTATTGAAAAAAGCCTGCTTAAGCTTGAACCGGGACGCACAAGTACAAATGCCATACTGAACCTTTCCATAAAAAGCAGCCAAGGCGGACGCCATACCATCACCTTGCCCAGTGGGGCACAACTCCAGGAAGTTAAAATCCAGGGGCGGATCAGACCCATCCGCCAGGATCAAAACAAAGTGGTACTGCCTATTGTTCCGGGCAAGCAGGAGATCAGTCTCAGGTGGATTGACAAGCAGAGTATTTCAACCCGATACAAAACACCGGAAGTGGACTTAGGAATTGAAAGTGCAAACACCAGTGTTGATATTGCCCTTCCAAGAAACCGCTGGCCCTTGTTTATCGGTGGGGAGCAGTTGTCCGGCCCGGCTGTATTGTTCTGGTCGGTAGTCATCGTCATTTTGATCATCGCCTTTGGATTATCAAAAACTCGCTGGACACCTTTAAATTTCTTCCACTGGTTCCTTTTGTGTATTGGTATGTCCATGAGCCATCTTGGTGCAGGTATTGTAGTGGTGGCCTGGCTGGTGGCCCTGGATTTCAGACAGAGGGCGGGCAACCTAAAAGGTGCCATCTTTAACCTGGTCCAGGTGGGTATACTGGTCCTGACTCTTGCAGCTGCCGCCTGTCTGGTCTTTGCCATATCCAACGGGCTTTTGGGTCACCCGGATATGAATATCAGAGGTAATGGTTCCTCGGCCAGCCTGCTCAGATGGTACCATGATGTGTCCGGACCAGTCCTGCCACAGGCCTGGGTGATATCCATACCCATGCTGGCGTACAGGATTGCCATGCTGGCCTGGGCCCTTTGGGTGTCCTTCTGGCTTATCAATATCTTAAAATGGGGCTGGAGCCAGTTCACAACGCCTAAATTCTGGGAAAATATCTCTTTTAATTTTTCACGGAAGAAATCCAGCCCCAAAATGGAACTGGATCTGGATGAAGATGAAGCCGATGCCGAGGAAGAAACCGGGAAAGAGGATAAATAAAGATTGAAAATTAAAAAGATTGCCCCTACTATGATTTGATTAAAAAATTAATCAGATCAACCCTAATTTGGAGGATTTTCCGTGGCACTACCTAACACCCCAATTGACAGCACCATTGTAAAACAGGAAATAAACGCCATGGGCCTGCCATCAGTGGGCCTGGCATCCATCCGGGAACTGAACCGGATTGTTAACAACATTGAAACCGCCACAGGCGACCAGTTCATCCGCATGGAAATGGGGGTGCCGGGTCTTGAACCGCCCCAGATAGCCGTTGATGCAGAAATCGAGGCCTTAAAAAAAGGGGTTGGCTCCAAATATCCGCCTTTTGACGGTATTCCAGAACTCAAACAGGAGATCTCCGCCTTTGTCAAAAACTACATGAATAAGGATATTGATCCTGCGTCCTGTTTTCCCACGGTGGGCTCAATGCAGGGCTGTTACATGGCCATGATGTGCACGGCAAGGCGTATGAAGGGCAAAGACAAACTGTTGTTTATTGACCCGGGGTTTCCTGTCAATAAAATCCAGGCAAAGGTTATAGGCGTCCCTTATGATAATTTTGACGTCTATGAATACCGTGGAGACAAGCTTGGGCCAAAGCTGGAATCCTATCTTGAAAAAGGGGATGTTGCAGCACTCATGTATTCCAATCCCAACAATCCGGCCTGGATCTGCTTTACAGAGCAGGAACTTGAAACCATTGGCAACCTTGCCACAAAATACGATTGTATTGTGCTGGAAGACCTGGCCTATTTTGGCATGGATTTCAGGCAGGACTATTCAGCACCAGGCAAAGATCCCTTTATCCCAACGGTTGCTAAATATACGGAAAACTATATTCTACTTATTTCCAGTTCCAAGTCTTTTTCTTTGGCCGGTCAGCGCATCGGCATGACTGCCATTCCGGACAAGTTGTTTAATTCAAAAGGTGACAACTTAGAACAATGGTTCGGCACTGATAATTTTGGATATTCCTATATCTTTGGTGCCATGTATGCATTAAGTTCCGGGGTATCCCATTCCAATCAGTATGGCCTTACAGCACTGCTCAAAGCCGTCAACCAGGGCAAATACAATTTTGTGGACGCCGTAAAGGAATACGGAGAGCGGGCAGCTGCCATGAAGCAGTACTTTACGGATAACGGCTTTCACATTGTGTATGATAAAGATGAAGACAAGGAAATTGCTGACGGATTTTACTTCACCATCGCCTATGAGGGGTTTTCCGGAGAGGAGCTGGTAGAAGAACTTCTTTACTACGGCGTTTCTGCCATATCCTTGATTACCACGGGCAGTGATAGGCACGAAGGGCTTAGAGCCTGTGTATCCCTGACAGGGAAAGACAGATTCCCGGATCTTGAAGCCCGTCTCAAACAATTTGCCGAGGACCACCCAAAAGGATCGGATTTTAAGATCATCAACACCTGATTCGGCTTTTTACTTTTCAACTGATACTAGCCAATAACGCGTTGAATTTTGGCACGAAGGCTCATTCATCTTAAGAAAAAGGCATCAGGCGTATTTTTTGGAAAAAAATATGGCAGCCGTTTCTTAGGAT
>JAKSAU010000693.1 GCA_022361535.1 Desulfobacterales bacterium | reverse complement strand
TGGTGGGCTATCCCGGCACCGTGGTTTCCACCTGGCAGCGGGGCGGCCGGGTCGGGCGGGGCGGGCAGGATTCCGCCCTGGTTTTGATTGCGGGCGATGACGCCCTGGACCAGTATTTTCTGCGCCATCCGGAACAGCTGATCACCCAGTCCCCCGAGTCCGCCGTGGTGAATCCGGCCAATCGTGACATTCTTGCCCGGCATTTGCCCTGCGCCGCGGTGGAGCTTCCCCTTAAAACCGATGAAGACTATTTGAAGCCGGAGGCGACCCGGGAAGTGGTGCGCCGATTGGAGGCGTCCGGACGCTTGCTCAGGGGGGCTGAAGGGGATGTTCTTTATTCTCCGGGAAAGGCGCCCCACCGGAAGGTCGACCTGCGTGGGACCGGCAACCGGTTTCGAATCGTTTCGGAGGCGACCGGTGAGCACACCGGTGAAATCGATGAGTTCCGGGCGTATCGTGAAACCCATCCCGGCGCGGTTTATCTGCATAAGGGCGATACGTTCGTGGTCAATCGCCTGGACCTGAATACCCGTACCGCCTATGCGGCGCCCATGGCCGTGAATTATTATACCCGGGGTATGGGAAATAAAAACACCGAGATTCTCCATATTGACGGGGAGAGGGCGGTCTGGGGGACCCGGGCCCATGCCGGCCGGTTGAAAGTGACCGATCAGGTCACCGGTTATGAAACCTGGCGGATTCGCGGCAACAAGCTGTTGAACCGGTTTCCGCTGGACCTGCCGCCCCAGGTATTTGAAACCCAGGGTATTTGGTTCGACATTCCCCGGGCGGCGCAAGAGGCGGCGGAGCGAAACCACCTGCATTTCATGGGGGGGATTCACGCCATCGAGCATGCGGCCATCGGTATTTTCCCGCTCCTCGTCATGACGGACCGGAATGACCTGGGGGGGATCTCCACTCCCTTTCACCCCCAGACCGGCGGTGCCACCGTTTTTATATACGATGCGATTCCCGGCGGCGCCGGGCTCTGCCGCAGTGCCTTCGTGCGGGTGGAGGACCTTTTGACTCACACCCTCGCCGCCATTGAAACC
>JAKSAU010000876.1 GCA_022361535.1 Desulfobacterales bacterium | reverse complement strand
TGTTGGTAAAACAGATGTTCTTGGAGGCAATTTGTTTATCCCAATGATCCATGGATCCTGAATTTCATCTGGAATTTGGCAAAAGGAATAAGAAAAAAGAACAAGCAAGGTACAAATAGAAGTAATCGTTTTAATATTCATCATTAACGGGACTTTGTTTTTAGATTGCCTAAAAATAAGAAAAATAGGATCAATTAATAATTCGGGTGGCTTACTGTCAACTTTCTTTGTGGGAATATATTTTATGTATGTATGTGAATGGGTGAAGTTGAGAAAAGAGCAGGCAGGCGGGTTACGAGTTTCAGGTTTCGGGTTGCGACAAGTCGTAGGCTTCAGAATAAGCACTGAGGCAAAATTCAAATTCCAACCATCCAGTAACGAGCATCCAGGATCAAGTATCCAGATCAAATTCCCCGCATCCAGGATTAGAAATTAAACAAAGTTATCCTCCCGAATATTGCAGTGATCCGAAAAATACCCTTTTCTTGTGTTAAATTATTCAGAGCTTCACTGAAAGTGAAACCCTGAACATATGATCTGATTATTTCGTATAAACACGGTTCTCTTGTTCTGCTACACGAATGAACGTTGTTCGTTTAGACAGCTCTTTCAACTTCTGGGCACCAACGTAGGTGCAAGTACTTCTAAGCCCACCAAGGATATTCTGTAAGGTTGATTCAACTTCACCCTGATATTCAACCTCAACCGTTTTTCCTTCACTGGCGCGGTATTCAGCAACACCACCAACATGTTTATCCATGGCTGTGGATGAACTCATTCCATAAAACTGCTTGTATTTCTTACCATCGCGTTCAATCAATTCGCCTCCGCTTTCATCATGACCGGCTAACATGCCTCCCAACATAACGTAATCAGCTCCTGCACCAAAAGCTTTTGCAACATCGCCAGGTATGGCACAACCTCCATCGCTGATAATCTGGCCACCCAGCCCGTGCGCTGCATCAGCACATTCAATAATTGCCGATAGCTGAGGATAACCAACTCCTGTTTTTACACGAGTTGTACAAACTGAGCCGGGACC
>JAKSAU010000463.1 GCA_022361535.1 Desulfobacterales bacterium | reverse complement strand
TGGTACTCAGTTTTGCCATATCCATCGTGATCGCAATCTGCATCGGGCTCACGGGACTTTACAGCACACATCGCAATACGGCCATGACGACACATTTGATAGAGCGGGATGTGGCGTTTCTGGCGAGTGTCAAGCTATTGAAAATTGAGGCCCTCCAGCACCGCCGGTATGAAAAGGATTTTTTTCTAAACATCGGGAAACCGGAGAAACAGCAGAAATACATAAAAAGATTCAATAAAGTCTCGGGCAAACTGACCCGCCATCTGGACAATCTGGTAAAAACCGGGCCGGAACAGATCCGCACCACCGCGTCCGGCGCATTGACCGCCTACCAGGACTACCATGACAGCTTTCTGGACCTGAGCCGGAAGGTTCTGGCAGAGCCCGATATCACCCCCCAGCAGGCCAACAGGCTGATGGCCCCTTTCAAGGAGCAGATCTATACATTTGAAAAAGCCATTGATGAGATGGCAAATTTTTCTGACAAACAGCTCGGCATGGTAGCAGCCCAGGCCTCCGAGACCGCCTTCCGGTTGGAAATCGTTGTTGCCGGCTGCCTGGCAGTTGGCATTCTCCTCACCTGCCTGATGGGATTTTTCCTTATCCGGAATCTGTCCGCGACCCTGAACCGGATGCTCCGCGGTCTCAGCACTATTTCGGACCGCCTGTTTGCCGCATCCGGCCAGGTGGCCGACTCCAGCCAGTCCATGGCCAAGGGAGCCTCGGGCCAGGCTGCCGCCATTGAGGAAACCTCCGCCTCCATGGAGGAGATGGCCACCATGACCGGAAAGAACGCCGAAAATGCCGGCGAGGCAGACCGCCTCATGAGAGAGGCCAACCAGGTGGTGGGAACGGCCAACAGCGCCATGGACAGGCTGACGGATTCAATGACGGAAATATCCAGGGCCAGCGATGAAACCTCCCTTATCATCAAAACCATCGACGAAATCGCGTTCCAGACGAACCTGCTTGCCCTCAATGCGGCAGTGGAGGCAGCCAGGGCCGGCGAGGCGGGCGCCGGGTTCGCCGTAGTGGCCGAT
>JAKSAU010000265.1 GCA_022361535.1 Desulfobacterales bacterium | reverse complement strand
CCTGAAACAAACCGGGGTTTACCCTCCCCGATACGGATATTAAACAGCGGATTGGCGGCATGGAGCAAAAAAGCGGAAGGGGTCCGTCTGATCCATCGGCGGATCTGGTCCCCGGTGAAGTATGCCCGTTCCCCTTTGGTTTGCACCCCGTTGTTTTTCACCAACTCAACAGCCCCGGCATGCTTGAGGTCGATCCCGACCTCTTCAAGAATGCGCAGGGCATGATTATAGATTCTATCAATGGGAGTCACAGCCTTTCCTTTTCAGCCTGATATTGTGGTGCGGCAGTGGGAGATACTTGCCTCCCACTGCCCGGGCGTGTGGCTGCCGCATACCGGCGGCAGCCACCGGATATCTATAGGTCTGGATTAAACAGCGGGTTCATATTCCCCCTGGGCCTTGTCCTTTGTGCGGGCCAGCAGCAGGCAGAAGCCCACAAGCATGGCGATCTCCAAAAAGAGGATGGGTACGCCGGCTATGGTTTTGACCACTTTGATGCCGTCCAGACCGCCGATGAACATGAATACCAGGGCAGTGCTGCCCATGAGCAGGCCCCAGAAAAGTTTCATGGCAACGGGAGGCTCAGTGGCAGACCCGCCATACTCGGAATCGGTTTTTATACTCAACACGGAAACCGTAGAGGTCATGGAGTCAGCCAGGGTGACAAAGGAGACGAATATGGTAAACAGCATGACCGGACGGATGAACTCGGCCATGGGCAGGAAGTCAAACAAACGGAGCATGAGAACTTCGTATCCTTTGGTGTCCATTAGGGTCTTCAAATCAATCCCTTCAATGAAGTGTGTGTGGATGGTCAGGGAACCGAATACGCCGAACCAGATCAGGGCGAACAAAGCCGGGAGAATCATATTGACTACCAGGAACTCACGGATGGTTCTGCCGTAGCAAAGACGGGCCAGGAACATACCGGTGATGGGGGCAAAAGACAGCCAGTCCGCCCACCAGTACATATCCCACCACTGGGGCCACAGGTCCCCATCCGGGAACGGATCGGTGAAGGTCATGGCGGAGAGGAAATTGCCCACGAAATCCCCTGTGGCCTGAACCGTCATGTTCAAGGAGAAAGCTGTCGGTCCGAAGATGAAGGCGAAAATCAGCAGGGCGATGAACAACCAGGCGTTTTTGTCGGATAACCAGCGGATACCGGTATTCAGACCGGTGATACTGGAGGTGGTGTAACAGGCCACGATAGCCACGCATAGAATTGTCCAGATAGTTGGACCGGCTTCAATGCCGAAGAGAAAGTCCAGACCGGACCCCAACTGCAGGAGGCCGTATCCTAGGGAACCTGCCACGCCGCCGGTGATGGCGAACAGGGTGAGGCCGTCCACAACGGTGGCAGTTTTACCGAAGGCCCTGTCCCCAAGCAGCGGATAAAGAGCCGAAGACACGGCAAAAGGTTTCTTTAAGTTGTAGTGGGCATAGGCGATGAGCACGCCGCAGACCACATAAATGGCATATGGGGTGAAGGTCCAGTGGAGAAAGCTGGTCCGCATGGCCCAGAGCATGGCCTGCTGGCTGCCCGGTTCAATGAACATGCCCCCGGCAGGGGCTAGGGAATGCTTGAGCGCTTCCGGCGCAGGCCAGAAAACAATACCCATGGCCATACCGGCACACAGAGACATGGCCCACCAGTTCCAGGTAGTGAACTCGGGTTTTGCATCCCTGCCTCCCAGCCGGGTTTTGCCAATGGGGTGGAAGATCAAAAACAGAGCAAAGATGACAAAACTCAGACAGCCCAGGCTCAGGGTCCATCCGAAGTTGATCATCAGCCATTTAAAAAAGCCCCACAGGGTTGAGTGAAAGGCCTCCTTGTCAACAAAGCCCATAACCAAAATGGCGCCGAATATGATCAGCGGCAGGGCGATGACGCCGTAACGTAGTGATAACTTGCTGTTGCTTTCCTGTGTCATGTGAACTTAGCTTCCTCTTTATTTTATGTGTTGGGGTTAATCTTATCCAGAATGGCGCTGTCCACGCCTTTCCGGTGCATAAATTCCGTCATTGCCGCTCGAATTTCATCGGGGATTTCGGGCGGGGTGTAGGTATCCAGCATGGCCTTGCGCCTGGCATCGATATTCTCCTTGAATTTTTCATGGGGATCTACACCTGGCTTGAGAGTGCCTGATACACCGATTTTAGGGGACCATGAATGGGTGCGGCATTTGGTCATGGTATCCATGGCGGTAAGAAACTGGCCGCCGGGGCCGACCTCGCAGACCAGGTCCGGATTCAAGGTGGTGTCGCTGACCTCAATATCGTTGAGGTAGTAGCGACTCATTTCAATGATTTCCAGGTCGATGAAGAACTGCTCGTAGGAAAAGGCGGCAAAGCTGTCCAGAATGCCGGCACTGTGAACGATGAGGTTGACCTGGTTCTGGCAGGCTGTGAACATGGACAGCATACTCTCATATCCGCTCTGGGGGGAAACGACTTTGGCATCATTGGTGGTGCCGCCGCACCGGGAGGGGACTTTAAAATGCCTGGCCAGAGCCGCCGTATATTTTGCCTGGAGGGCATATGCCGGTGAGCCGATGGCAATATTGCCGCTTCTCAGGTCCGCCCCATAGCATTGAAGACCGAAGAGAACTGGGGTACCCGGGTTGAACATCTGGGTAATGGCAATGCCGGCCAGGGCTTCAGCTGTAGCCAGGGCCAGGTTTGATGCCAGGTCAATGGGACCGGTAGTACCTGCGGCCGGTGCTGGAGAAATGATCAGGGGTTGATTGTTTCGGGCTGCAACCATGATGGAACTCAATGCCATATCGTCCATTTGAAGTGGACTGATGGTGGAAATCATGGTCATCAGGCGGGGGGTGTCACAGATCGTTTCATTGCCATACCGCAAAGCGGTCAGTGCCATGAGGTCTTCCATTTCCCGCTGACTGCCCGGGACTCCTAAAATGCACTTATCAGAGTTCATCATGGCGGTATACAGCATGATCAAATGGCTTTGATCCGCCGGAATATCGTTTGGCTGGGCCAGTATGCCGCCGTTAATGTTAAACAACGGACTTACGTGGATCAGCCGCGAGATCTCAATGTAATCTTCCAGCATGGCATCCCGGCGGCTGCCGTCAGGTTCGGCAATGGCAGCGCAGCCGTAGGCAGAAATGTATTCGCTGTTGCTGCCGCCGATAACAGTTGAAAACTGGTCGTTTGGGGCAGTGAACTTAAATTCGTCAGGAGCAAGAGATATCCATTCCCAAATCTGTTCCGGCGTGAAATAGGCAGTGTTACCAGAGATCTTTATGCCTTTTTCGGTGAGCAGATCAAGGGTTTCCTGGTGGACCAGGCGGATACCGGCACGCTGGAGAATTTCCAGGGCTGTTGTGCTGATGCGTTCTATTTTTTCCTGCATGGGGCCTCCTGTATGGATGACGTCCGGTTCCGTTTGACAGGAACGGGTCGGGTTAAGTTATTGCCGGGCCGCAGCTTTGGCCAAAACATCTTCGCCTTCCGCCCTCAGGCGTTCCAGCTCGGACAGTTCGTGGGCTCCCAGGGCGACTGGCTCATGGCTGTCAATGATGGTGGCAAGCTTTTCTCTGACCTTATCCTGGATAGTGGGTCTGCCCCGCTCATCCCATTTTTCCTGATATTCCCGCTCCATGATCGTTGGGAACCAGGTTTCGTTCTTAAAGTGCTTGAACGTGTGAGGAGACTGCAGGAAATTACCCCCCGGACCTACCTGGTCGATAACTTCTGCAGCCAGGGTATCGGGGTTCACAGTCATCCCCCGGAGAAAGTGACGGGTCATGGCGCAGATTTCATCACCCATAACCAGCATTTCAGGGGAGCAGATCATTCCGGCGCCCAGATACCCTACGTCATGGATAAGGTTTAGGCCGGAAAGCCCTTGGGAGAGAATGGAAAAAGCGCTTTCCGCACCAGCCTG